>JAFSUE010000233.1 GCA_017445435.1 Selenomonadaceae bacterium
AATTTCTGCAAGCTGAAAATTATCACTGCGGCTTAATTCTCTTGACAGCTTCTGAAAGCGGCGGAATAATTTGTTTCTTACGGCTCATGACGCCTGGCAAGTAAACGTGAGTTCCGCTAGCATCTTTCTTGAATGCCTCGCCTATCAAAGTACGCGGCGATCCAGCGTAAAGCAGGTACGTTGCCTCTTCCAAAATATCAGTGACCATCAGCAAGTGCATATCGAAACCTTCACGGTCGCAATTATCCCTCATCACTGCGATAAGTTTATCTTCAATATCCAAAACTTCATTGGGATCCATTACGGAAATTTGGCTGACGATAATTCTGTAGTCGCCAATCTTAAATTCTTTCATATCGTTTTTAGCAATTTCCGTAGGAGATTTTCCGCCAATGCCAGCACCTGCGCGGAGCATTGCAAGCCCATATTCTTTAAGGTCGACGCCAGCAATTTCAGCAAGTTTTTCAGCAGTCTTTTTATCTTTCGGCGTACAAGTTGGGGACTTAAACAAAACTGTATCTGAAATAATCGCGGAAAGTAATAAACCTGCGATTGACGGCGGAATTTCAATATCTCTGTGCCAATGCATATTAGCAACAATCGTACAAGTACAGCCAACTGGTTCTTGCCGCGTGTAAATCGGTTCGCTTGTCTGTACGCCGCCCAATCTATGGTGGTCGATAATCTCAACAATCTTTGCGTCTTCAATGCCTTCAATCGCTTGTCCACGTTCATTGTGGTCAACAAGGATAACTTTTTCACGCTCGGGCATCATAATTTCATCGGCGCTGACGATTCCGACAAGCTTTCCATTTTCTACGACGGGATAACTGCGGAAACGGTATTCATCCATAATCCCTTTAATGTCGCTAAGTAAATCCATTGGACGGAAACAAATCGGCTCGGCGTGCATAATGCGGCGAACTGGTACACACTGATTCAAAAGGCGTCCTACAATGTACGTATCATACGGCGAAACCATAACGAAAGTTTTCATTTGCTCCGCCTTTTCAATAACTTCAGGCGCAATTCTGCAGCCGCCAGTTACCAGCAAACAAGAAATGCCCGTGTCCAAAATTTTATTCAAAGTGTCAACGCTACGGTCGCCGACAAGTACAATATCTTTCGGCTGTAACATTTCAACAATAGTTTCAGCACTGCCAGCGGAAATTGCTATTGCGCCTTCGATAAATTCATTTTCGTCGCCAGCAACTAAAACTTTTGATTCAGTCGCTTGAATTATATCGCGATAACGCACGCCCATTTCAGCAAGATTTTGCAAGCCAAGTTCCAAGAAATAACGTTTAGCAAGGTCACTGACTGAAACAATTCCGACAAGTTCGCCTTTACTGTCCGTGACTGGAATGGATTGCAATTCATTTTTGCGCATAACTTCGCCGAGATGTTTTAAGGTGTCGTGTTGGCGAATGACAGTTTTGCACTCCAACGCAACGTCTTTAACGCGCGGGTACAAGTCTGTCAACAAAAGCGGTTCATCAACTTTGAAATATTCAAGCGCGTACTTAGTCTCATTGTTAATCTTTCCACAACGTGCCGCCACAGCATTAACGCCCATTGCCTGCTTAAGATGCGCATAGCTTATCGCCGAACAAATGGAGTCCGTATCAGGATTTCTGTGTCCAATAACATAAATCGGCTTCGTGCCGCTACCTTTCATAATTTGTCCCCGTTACTGAGAACTTATAAAAAGTTATAAACTTTTATGTCCCATTCCTGCTTCATCGCGTCCGCTTTTGCCGTAGCTACTAACGTTTGCTGTAACGCTCCACAGGCTTTAATTCCCCGCTAACGAACGGGTACATATTACAAGTGTCTTTTTTGTGACTGCCTTGCAATACCAGCAACATTTATCCTTTCATTATATTCAGCAAAAATTTAAAAAGTCTATCTGTCCAATGAACAAACTGTCATTGCTTGGTTTTCGCTCGAGTTTGAACTGGGTACGATGGCAGTTCCCGTTCTCGTCAACTTAAT
>JAFSUE010000234.1 GCA_017445435.1 Selenomonadaceae bacterium
GAGTCGTCAACAATCATCACTTTGACTTTTTCCATAATAAACCACCCGCTTTTCGTTCACTTTTTCGCACTTCGCAAAATGGAAGCGGTAATTTCAAAAAATTTTACCACATCATTTAATTATTGACAAATTTTTTTTTAAGCAATTCGCTAGATTTTAGGTTGTGTTGATTAATTTTTTATTTTTATTATAAACTACTTTTTCTTTGGCGCAAAGAAAAAGTAGCAAAAAGAAACATAGCGGCATTTGTGCGCCCACGAATAACTTTTCAATAATTTCAGCTAATCACCGCGTCCCATTTGTTGCAGTAATTTAAAGTTACAGAGGCGCTGGGAAATGCCGCTTTTTACCTCAATTTTTCTACTTCAAATTTACTACGTATTTATTCAACACCACCTAGATTTTAGGAATTTTTTTTGAAACTACTTTTTATTTTAACTCCAAAGAAATTACGCGCCCTTCCCTTTTCCAACGTTGCTTTTAACAAAAATTTTTTATACTAATTCAGATTTTCAGATTTTCTAAACGGTTGAGAATTTTTTTGTAGAAGTTTTCAGCCGTCAAGCCGCACTGTTCCAAAAGTTCAGCGCGTGTACCGTGTTCAACAAATTTATCTGCAATGCCGAAACGTATCAGCGGCACGGAAATATTTTCGTCCGCTAAAAATTCTGCAACTGCCGCGCCAAATCCACCGTTCAAAGCGCCTTCCTCACACGTCGCTAAAAGTCCAACGCTTTCCGCTTCACGTCGCAAAGTTTCAACGTCAAGCGGCTTTACAAATCGCGCGTTAATCACGTTGACTGAAAAATTTTTCGCACTCAAAAGTTTTGCCGCCTCAACTGCTGGCTTAATCATCGTTCCAACTGCGAAAATTGCAACGTCTGCCCGCGCAGATTGTAAAATATATTCCGCCTTGCCCCAATCTAAATTTTCCGTCACTTCAAAAACTTTCACGCCGTAACCAGAGCCGCGCGGATAACGTATTGCTACTGGCAAATTTTTTTCTACCGCCGCAAAAAACATTTGCCGCAATTCATTTTCATCTTTCGGCACTAAAATATTTATATTCGGAATCGTCCGCAAAAATGCAATGTCAAATACGCCGTGATGTGTCGCGCCGTCTTCGCCAACTAAACCTGCGCGGTCAAGACAAAAAATTACTGGCAAATTCTGTAAGCAAACGTCGTGCAAAATTTGATCGTACGCACGCTGAATGAAAGTCGAATAAATCGCCACGACTGGACGTAAACCATTAGCCGCCATTCCTGCTGCAAAAGTTACAGCGTGTTCCTCCGCAATTCCAACGTCAAAAAATCTGCGCGGGAACTTTAACGCAAAATTTTTTAAGCCCGTACCTGAAGGCATTGCCGCCGTCACTGCAACAATTTTGTCATTGAACTTTGCACAATCGACAATCGCTTGACTGAAAATTTCTGTGTACGTTGGCGGCGCAACTTTTTTGATAATTTCACCTGTCAACAATTTAAATTTACCGACGCCGTGAAATTTTTCTGGCGAAGTTTCAGCAGGTTCATAACCTTTGCCCTTCGTCGTGTAAACGTGAATTAAAACTGGTTCGTCAATAACCGACACGCGGGAAAAAATATCTTTCATCGCGTTAATGTCGTGACCGTCAATCGGTCCAAGATAGACAAAGCCTAATGCTTCAAAAATTGTATCTGGCACAATCGCGGACTTGACGCCGTATCGAACAGATTGGGCGGCACGTAAAATTTTATCGCCAATATCTGGTATCGGCAAATTTCGCATTAACTCTTCAAATTCTTTCTTGACGCGGCGATATTGCGGAGCAAGCCGAATTTCCGAAAGATATTCCGATAAAGCGCCGACGTTTTTAGCTATCGACATTTTATTATCGTTAAGCACGACGATTAACTTTTTCTTAAGTTGCCCCGCGTGATTCAGCGCCTCAAAAGATTCACCGCCAGTTAATGCACCGTCGCCAATAACCGCTATGACTTTGCCGAATCCGCCTTGAATTTCTTCAGCCGTCAAAATTCCCAACGCCGCGCTTATCGACGTTGACGCATGCCCTACGCCAAAATGATCGAAACGTGATTCAATTCTGCGCGGGAAACCTGAAATGCCGCCGCGTTGCCTAAGCGTATGAAATTTATCGCGCCTGCCAGTTAAAATTTTGTGCGCGTAACTTTGATGTCCAACGTCCCAAACAACTTTGTCAATACTCAAGTCGAAGACAGAATACAGCGCTAAAGTTAATTCGACAGTTCCTAAACTTGGCGCTAAATGTCCGCCAGTTTTTGAAACGGTATTTAAAATCAGTTCCCGAATTTCATCAGCTAAAATTTTCAGTTCGTACAAATTCATTCGTCGCAATTCAGCTGGCGAATTTAATTTTTCCAACAGCCCCGTGACAATCGCTCCTCATCATGGCGCGTAGAAAAAAAATTCAAAATATGCGCCGTCCTAAATTTCCTACATTTTAACAGTTACGCAGATTTATAGCAAAAAAAATTTATCGGCAATGCAGAGTAGAGTTGAATAAATGAGTGGCAAAAATTTCAAGCGAAAAAATGAAGGTAAGTAGCGGCATTTCCCAGCGCCACTGCAACGTTGGATAGCAAATGGGACGCGGTGAAACGTTTAAACTACTAACTACTCACTACTAACTACTGACTACTCACTAAATTTGCGCCAAAAGAAAAAGTAGATTTAAAAAAATTTTATAACGTTTAACTTTACAAACACCACCTAGCCGTACGAAAAACTTTTGCTTGAAAGAATTAAACGTGATACAATGTCAAAAATTTTTTAGGAGAGTGAAAAACTTGGCAATGAATATGAGCGAAAAAATTTTAGCGCGTCACGCCAACGTTGCAAGCGTCGAGGCTGGACTGCTTGTAGTTTGCACGTTAGATTTAGTTATGGCTAACGACATCACGGGACCGCCTGCATTGAAAGAGTTTGAAAAAATTGGAAAGCCCGTCTTCAATGCGGAAAAAGTTGCGCTTATCCCCGATCACTTTCAACCTGCGAAAGATATTAAAAGCGCTGACCTTGCCAAAAGTTTACGCGAATTTTCACGCAAACATAAAATCAAGCACTACTACGACGCGGGGCGCGTTGGCATTGAACACGTTATCTTGCCTGAATTTGGTATCGTTGCGCCTGGAATGTTGACGATTGGCGCTGATTCGCATACCTGCACTTACGGCGCTTTAAACGGCTTTTCAACTGGCGTCGGCACAACAGATTTAGCCGTTGGTCTTGCAACTGGTCAAGCGTGGTTCAAAGTTCCCGAAGTCATCAACGTCAAACTTACTGGCACTAAGCCGAAAAATATTTGTGGCAAAGACGTTATATTAACGCTTATCGGCAAAATTGGCGTTGACGGCGCACTTTATAAATCACTTGAATTTAGCGGCGACGGCGTCAAGGAACTTTCCATGACAGACAGATTTACAATTTCAAATATGGCGATTGAGGCGGGCGCTAAGGCTGGAATTTTCCCATTCGACGATAAAACTAAAGCTTACGTTGACGGCAGAGTCACTCAACCTTATGAGCCAGTTAGCGCTGATGATGACGCAAATTATTTTTCGACCGTCGAAATAAATTTGAGTGAGTTAAAACCTGTCGTAGCCCTTCCGCATCTTCCTGAAAATGTTAAAAATGTTGAAGACCTTGACGAAATTAAAATCAATCAAGTTGTCATCGGTTCATGTACGAATGGACGCCTTGAAGATTTAGAAATTGCGGCTGAAATTCTGCGCGGCAAAAAAATTCATGACGATGTACGTTGCATAGTCATTCCAGGTAGTCAGTATATTTACAAAGAGGCGATTAAACGCGGCTGGATTGACATTTTCATTGACGCGGGTTGCGTAGTAAGTACGCCGACTTGTGGACCTTGTCTTGGCGGATACATGGGAATTTTAAGCGCGGGTGAACGTTGCGTTTCTACGACGAATAGAAATTTCATTGGGCGAATGGGTCACATTACAAGCGAAATTTATTTAGCTGGTCCGTACGTGGCGGCGAAGTCTGCAATTAGCGGCGTAATTAGTTGCTAAGACTTTAGATTATTAAATAAGACTTTAGATTATTAAATTTAAATTATATAAAAAAATTTTAGGGGAGCGTTTAATAATGGAAAAATCAAAAGTTTATTTTACAGATTTTCGCGTTAAAGTCGGGACAAGTCTTCTGACTAAGTTGAAAAATCTTTGCATTAAAGCTGGCATTAAAAACATTGACATGAATGGAAAGTTTGTAGCAATTAAAATGCACTTTGGCGAACTTGGCAA
>JAFSUE010000235.1 GCA_017445435.1 Selenomonadaceae bacterium
CCGCTGTTTATTGTTATCAAGTAGCAGTCCGATGTACACCAAATTGTATCATTTCCTGCGCCAGAATTGACTTCAACATTTGAACTTCCGTCATATATGCTTATTGTATCGTTTCCGCGACCTCCATATGCCGTAATATTAGTTCCTTCGTGAATCACGATTAAATCATTACCAAGACCTGCATTTATCGTGACGTTTGAACCTGTATTGTTAATTTCGTCATCAGATTCATCATCGCCAGCATTAACCGTAACATTTGAGCCCTGATTAAAAATTGAGTCTTTACCGTTTCCTGCCGCTATTGTAACGTGTTGAGCATAATTTGTAATTTCGTCGTCGCCGTCTCCTCCGTTTATCGTCACAATCGAAGAATCTGAAAAACACCAAACAGTATCGTTGCCCGATTCTGCATTGGCAATGATATTTGAGCCGCCATTAATGGCAATAGTATCCATTCCATCCCCGCCATTTAACGTATTTTCAGAGCCCAAATTTTCAATATGATCGTTGCCAGTACCTGCATTTACTATAACTTGTCTGCCATAATTGGTATTAATTATGTCATCTCCGCCTTCGCTATTTACAGTAACACTGGAATATATCGCTGAATGTCCGCCGACATAATCATTCCCTGCACCTAAATTCATTACAACATTACTGCCATTGCTGCCAATCCAATTTGAAGAACTCCCATTTCAATTGATTGTGACATGAGAACCCTCGTTGTCAAGTTCACGAAATCCTGCACTCGAATTAATTTCAACATTAGTCCCGCCGTTGTAAACCATATTGTTGTTCTGGTTATTGTAGATCTTTACGTTGGAGCCGTCATTATCGACGTGGGCATTGCTTGAATCAAAATTAATTGTAAGATTATTTCCCGTATTATACAATCTTATCGTACCGAAACCGCTTAATGCGCCGCCGTCTTCGGTGTTGTAGTAAAAAGGGTTGCCTTCTTCAACGCCTCGCAATTCCATTCTTGGCATAAAATAAACACCTCCTCAAAAATTTTCACGAAACTTTTATGTGAATCATATCATAACAAAAAAGGGGAGGGAATAGTCAAGTATTTTTTCCCATTTTTCCAAAAATTTATATGCGTTGCAACTCCATAAAAAGTTTGTGTAAAAATTTTGAGCTTATGTTATAATTCAATTCCGAATTAGCATTAGATAAAAAAATTTAACTTTGAAAATATAAGGAGGAATTTTTTAATTTGTAATTAGTAATGCGTAATGCGTAATTCGTAATGCGTAATGAAATTAAGAATGTAGAATTAAAATCCTAAAAGCTAGAATGGAGGAAATTTTTATGCGTGAATTAGAATTGAAGTATGGTAACAATCCTAATCAAAAACCTGCGCGGATTTTTATGGAGTCTGGCGAAATTCCGTTTGAAGTTTTGAACGGCAAGCCTGGCTACATAAATTTACTTGACGCGCTCAACGGTTGGCAACTTGTTAGTGAACTTAAAGCCGCGACAAATCTTCCTGCGGCGGCGTCATTCAAACATACTTCACCAGCTGGCGCGGCAGTTGGTCTTCCACTTGATGACGTGCTGAAAAAAATTTACTTCGCCGATAAAGATTTAAGCCCAGTTGCTACAGCTTATGTTCGTGCGCGTGGCGCTGACAGAATGAGTTCATACGGCGACTTTGCAATTTTGTCTGACGAATGCGACGAATCAACCGCCTTGTACCTTAAGCGCGAAGTTAGCGACGGAATTATTGCGCCTTCCTATACAGATAAAGCGTTAGAAATTTTGAAGTCCAAGCGTAAAGGAAATTACCTTGTACTTAAAATTAATCCTGACTACGTGCCGCCGACGATTGAACGTAAACAACTTTTCGGCGTGACTTTTGAACAGCAACGCAATGACATAAAAATTTCTACTGAATGCTTGCAAGATATTCCTACAAAGAATAAAATTATTACCGCCGACGCGCAACGCGATTTAATGATTGCGCTGATAACTTTGAAATACACGCAGTCAAATTCCGTCTGCTACGCGAAAGGCGGACAAGCTATTGGCATTGGCGCTGGTCAACAAAGCCGCGTACATTGTACAAGACTTGCTGGAAATAAAGCTGACTTTTGGTTTCTGCGTCAAAGTCCACAAGTTTTAAATTTGCCGTTTAGGTCTGACGTTAAGCGCCCCGACCGTGATAACGCTATCGACGTTTATATTGGCAATGAAAGTGACGACTTGCTTAATGGCGATTGGCAAAGAATTTTTACTGAACGTCCAAATAAATTTACTGACGAAGAAAAAATTTCTTGGCTCAAAAATCTGCGCGGCGTGTCATTAGCGTCTGACGCATTTTTCCCATTCGGCGATAATGTTGAACGCGCCCATAAATCTGGCGTTGAATTTATCGCGCAAGCTGGCGGTTCAGTTCGTGACGACAA
>JAFSUE010000236.1 GCA_017445435.1 Selenomonadaceae bacterium
AATCTGTCAACTGTACTTTGAAGGAAAAGTCGAGGCGGCGGCGAAATTGCAAATTGATTATAGCGATTTAATCGACGCGCTTTTCTGTGAAGTCAATCCTATTCCCGTGAAGGCGGCATTAAAACTTTTAGGCTGTAACGTCGGCAAGTTACGAATGCCGTTGAGTGAGATTGAACCGCAGAATTTAGAAAAAGTTCGCGCGGCGCTTATCGCACATAATTTATTACCTGAAAGCTAGAATGGAGGCTTAATGATGAAAAAGTACGTTGCTGAATGTATTGGTACAATGGTACTGGTAACGTTGGGCTGTGGTACGGCAATGTTAGTCGGCTGTGATTCAGTAATGGGCGGCGGCTACGTTTTGACGGCGTTTGCATTTGGGCTGTCAATCGTAGCAATGGCGTATTCAATCGGAAATATTTCTGGCTGTCACATTAACCCCGCCGTGTCACTCGGTGTACTTTTAAGCGGTCGTATGTCGCAGAAAGATTTTGTCTACTACGTCATCGCACAATGTATCGGCGCATTAATCGGCGCGGCGCTGTTGTCAACGATTTTCACAATGGGCGGCGTAACCGATATGACGGGCGGACTGGGTACGAATGGACTTGCTGGCGTAAATGGTAATTCAATGGCAGGTTTACTGGTTGAAATTGTGCTGACATTTATTTTCGTGATAAATATTTTAGGCGTCACTTCACCGAAGGCGAATCACGGTTCATTCGGCGGCTTGATAATCGGTTTAACGTTGGTCGGCGTCCACATTTTAGGCATTGGCTTAACTGGAACGTCGGTTAATCCTGCGCGGAGTTTTGGTCCTGCAGTAGTAGCGGCATGCGGCGGCAATGGTGCACCGATTGAATGTCTTGCAGTGTTTATCGTTGGTCCATTGGTAGGCGCGGCACTTGCGGCTTTCATCTACAAAATTTTGGAAGATTAATTTTTAAGGAAGTTTAAACATTCTGAAAAAAATTTTCATTACGCATTAAGCATTACGCATTAAACAGGGGAGGTTAAATATTTTGGAAAACTTTTCATTACGCATTACGCGTTGCGCATTACGCATTCTCTTAGTGGCGGCGGTACTTTTAACGTCGACTAAGGCATTGGCGGCAACTCATGAACAAATTATGGAAGGCGTAGACTTGACGACGATTAAACGTTTAGCAGTTGCGTATCCAAACCACTACAAGGCAGAAATGATGTCTGATGAGCCGAATATTGAGGCACTCATTGAAATGTTGAACACGGCAAGCAAGGCTAAAAATTTCTATGTCGTCCCTTACTATGAAGTGGTCGAAAGTATCAAATCTGATGCTGGCGTCGACATTACCACGCTTGACTTTAGAGAAGCTAAGGCAACATTTGAAGATAACGTTGGAACTTACGCGGACGCCTTTGTTACGTTGACTACGGCAAATAATGACGACCCAACGACTTTTCTTTTCAAAATTCAAAATGCGCGTACTGGTCAATTAATGTACACTCTCCAAATTAACAGCAGAACTTTTGGTAAAAATGCTAAAGGTTACAATGGCGCGTGCGAAATGTTTTATAAAACTTTAGACACTGCCATTGAAAAACAGTCTAAACAAAAATAATTTAACTTCAAATTCAAGTTTCTCAATTAGAACAATAAAAAAACCTGCGCGGTTCATCAAAGAATTTCGCAGGCTTTTTTATTGTATTTTTAACGTCAAAGTTTAAAATTTTTAGTCAGCTTTAACTTGCATCCAAAGGCGATTGTAGTACGCGTCCATATCGTTGCCAAGATATTTATACGTCTCTTGATTTTCATACGTCGAAGGGTCGGGGAACGCTACAGGAGAATTTTTATATTCTTCATTCGTTTCCAAGTCACGAACTTTAATATTAGGCGTAGGATAGCCAAGATGATCAAAATTAATTACAGCAATATCGGGGCGGCACATAAAGTCAATGAACTTGTGCGCATTGTCGACGTTCTCCGCGTCTTTAGCAACTACCCAACTATCAATCCAAAAGTTTGTACCTTCCTTCGGCATAGCAAAATCTGTGTCGGGGTTAGCTTCCATAATCAACAGCGCTTCACCAGAAAATACAACGCCCATTGCCGCTTCACCAGAAATCATTTTGTCTTTCACTTCGTCGACGACGTAAGCTTGAACAAGCGGCTTTTGCTGAATCAACATTTCTTTTGCGCGTTCAAGTTGCGCTTTATCAGTTTCGTTTAAACTTCTGCCCATAATTTTCAGCGGAATCATAAGCGCATCACGCGGCGAATCTTGCATTAAAATTTTGTCCTTGTACTTTTCATTCCACAAAATTTGCCAGCTGTCAACTGGATCGTCGACGACTTTTTTATTGTACATTATACCGACAGTTCCCCACGCATACGGCACGGAATATTTATTTTCAGGGTCAAAACTTTTCGACTGCTCAAAAAATTGTTTACCGATATTTTCTTTAGCCTGCGGAAGTTTTGAAAAATCCAACGGCTGAAGTAAATTGTTGTCAATCATCTTTTGAATCATATAATCTGACGGGCAAATTACGTCGTAATGAACGGCGCCTTCAGATACGCGCGGATACATACTTTCATTTGTGTCGAAGGTGTCAAGTACGACATGAATTCCTGTTTCCTTCTCAAACATTTCTACCGTTTCAGGAGCGATATAATCTCCCCACGTGTAAACGTAAACTTCTTTTTTCTGCGCGTCATTTTGTCCACTACCGCAAGCGCTAAATCCTATGCAACTTACAATCACAAGCAATAACGCCAAAATTTTTTTCACTAATACCACCTCTAAAAAAAATTATCCTCCAAGTTGGAGTTTTTTATACCGTCGCAACTCTTGCATAATCAACCTTTCTTAGCAATTTGCCAAGTTTCACATTAATTATACTCTTTTTAATTATATTGTACATATCAGAAAATTATTTGTCAAATCTGATTAAAAATGAAGTAATTCATTTTTTATCCGCTCTTGAAAAGCATGTTAAAATATTTTTGAGGTGATTAAATTGACTTACAATATAAAAATTTTCGGTATCGTGCAAGGCGTTGGCTTTCGACCGTTTATAAAAAATCTTGCCGATACTTTTTTTATTTGCGGAACTGTGGCGAATAAAGGTTCTTACGTCGAAATTTTTGCGCAGTGTGACGAAATTACTTTGCAAAATTTTATTGACGCGATTAAAAATAATTCGCCGCCGCGTTCAAATATTTTGAAAATCGACGTGCAAAAAATTGCTTACGAAAAAATTTTTACAACCTTTGAAATTATCGATAGCAAACACGAAATAGGAGATATTTTTGTTTCGCCTGACATTGGAATTTGTGACGAATGCGCCGCCGAACTTTTCAACAAAAATAATCGCCGCTACCTTCACCCTTTCATAAATTGTACGAATTGCGGACCGCGTCTTACTATTTTAGAAAAAATGCCGTACGACCGCGAAAGAACTTCGATGAAAAATTTTCCTATGTGCGACAACTGCGCGGAAGAATATTTTTCTGCAACTTCGCGAAGATTTGACGCCCAGCCGATTTGCTGTAATGAATGCGGACCGAAGTTAAAATTAAAAATTAAGAATGTAGAATTAAGAATTAGTGACGGCGAAATTATAAAAAAAGTTAGGAAAATTTTGTACGAAGGCGGCATTGTGGCAGTAAAAGGCATTGGCGGCTTTCATCTTGCTTGTGACGCGAAAAATTTTGACGCCGTACAAAAACTTCGTGAAAATAAATTTCGTCCGACTAAACCTTTCGCCGTAATGTTCAAAAATCTTGCCGCCGTCGAAAATGAATGTATCGTGACGCCCGCGCAGAAAAAATTTTTAGAAAGTCCTGCTAAACCTATCGTGTTACTTCAAAAAATTTTCCCTACAAACATTGCCGCTAATGTTGCGCCAAATATTAATCGTCTAGGCGCAATGTTGCCGTATACGCCGTTGCATATGTTGATTTTCGATTTTCCCGACGAACTTGAAAATTTTCCCGACGCCTTAGTTATGACTAGCGGCAATCCTTCAGGCGTTCCAATTACGATTGATGACGCCGACGCGCAGAATAATTTTGATTTTTGCGACGCGATTTTATCTCACAATAGAAAAATTTTGCTCCGCGCAGATGATTCAGTTATGGATTTTATCGACGACGCGCCGTCAATAATTCGCAGAAGTCGTGGTTATGCGCCGTTACCAATTTTTTTTGACGGCGTGAAAAAATCTGTCCTTGCGATTGGCGGCGAATTGAAAAATACGTTTTGCCTAGCGAAAAATAATTTGCTGTACGCGTCACCGTACATTGGCGACGTTGGGAATTTGCAGAGCGTTGACGTGCTGAAAAATTCAATTCGGCGAATGTGTGAACTTTTAGAAATTACGCCTGAAGTTGTAATTTGCGATAAACACCCGCGCTATCAAACGTCGAAAGTTGCCGCTGAAATTGCGAAAAATCTTGACGTACCATTGGTAAAAGTTCAGCACCATTACGCGCATATTTTGAGTTGCTTAGCGGAAAATAATTTTCACGACGAAGTTATTGGCGTGGCATTTGACGGCACAGGTTACGGCGACGACGGAACAATTTGGGGCGGCGAATTTTTTATTTGCAACACGAAAAATTATTTGCGCGTTGGTCACATAGATAAATTTTTACAGGCTGGCGGCGATAAATCTGCGCGGGAAGGCTGGCGAATTGCAATTTCACTGCTGAAAAATTTTGACGTTGACGAAGTGAATAAAAAGTTAAATTTGACTGATGAAAAAAATATTTTGGGGCAGAAATTTTTGCTGGCGAATAAAATAAATTGCGTCACGTCCACAAGTTGCGGCAGACTTTTTGACGCGGTTAGCGCAGTACTTGGAATTTGTAGCGTTTCAACTTACGAAGGAGAAGCGGCTATGGAACTTCAAGCCGTTGCAGAAAATTTTTCGCCACTACTCACTACTTACTACTCACTACTAACTACACAAAATATCTTCGACGAAATTTTAACAAAACGTCTTGAAGGCGTTGACGTTGGACATTTGGCACGATTTTTTCATGAAAGTTTAGCTGAATATATCGCGGGAAATTGCGAGCA
>JAFSUE010000237.1 GCA_017445435.1 Selenomonadaceae bacterium
AGTGGGAAGTATGATGACCTGCCGGAAGCGGCGTTTTATATGGTCGGAGGAATAGAAGAAGCAGTCGAAAAGGCAGAAAAACTGAAGGGGGCTTAATCAATGAGTACGATTAAGCTAGAATTAGTGACGCCCGACGGCGGGAAAGTATTTGCGCATGAAATAGAAATGTTGATAGTGCGTTCGACGGCAGGGGAACTTGGAATTTTGCCGAAACACGCGAATTTATTGACAGAATTACAGCCGCATGCCATGCGCGTGAAAGCAGACGGTACTGAAACTTTAGTGGCGATTGGCGGCGGCTTTATGGAAGTAACTCCCGAAAAGATAACTATTTTAGCTGATTCGGCGGAAATGGCTGAAGGAATTGACGCTGAACGTGCAAAAGCAGCTTACAAACGCGCTGAAGATAGAATAGCCGCTTACAAAAATTCTCCTAAAGATTCGGACATTGACATTAAACGCGCAGAGGCAGCATTAGCCCGCGCTAAAGCAAGATTGTTAGTTAAAAACGTTCAAGTTTAAAAATTTTTTGTTCGTCGATAATTCGGCGAATTTTTTTTGCTAATTTAGAATTAAGAACTCAGAATTAAGAATTATGAATTAAAAATTAGAAATTAAGAATTAAGAATCAATTCTTCATTCTTAATTCTAAATTCTTAATTAATCCGTTGTGAGAGTAATACTAAAAAATTAAAGACTTAATGCAGTTAGACTGAGAAAGTATAAAGCAAAAAATTTAGCCAATAATCTAGCACATAATCCCCTGTAACTTTTAGCCAACACTCGCTCTACTTTGAATTGTTCCGTAAGTTGTGAATTTTCGCTACAGTGCCAAAAGTTTGGTCGTAAACGTCGGCAGGAGTTATGCTTTTGTTGCTACAAAAGAGATTGTAAGTAGCACCTTCAGCACGAAAAGCCTTGCAAAAATGCGGCAAGTTTTGAAAAAATCAAGTTCATTACTTGCAATAAATTTCTGCGCGTGCGGTTAAATATCTAAAATTTCGCCGCATATTGCGATTGTGATAACTTAAGAGTCACTCAAGAGGCTTTATCAACATTTACTCTAAATTCGACACAATCAGGAATAGTAGCTTAAATCATCTATAAAAAAATGACTAAGATAAAATCTTCAAAGGAGAGATTGTCTGTGATATAATTTTCTTGAAACTTTAACATTTTTTGTTTAAAGTTTATTATTATTATTTTATACCCTCAAAACAGGTTAATTATATCGTTGCCGCCTACCGCTTTTACCGTCACATCTTGACCAGCAACATTGATACTGTTAGCGTCGTCAGTTCCTCCAACAAGTTCATTGTCGTAGTAATTATATCCAAATTATAATCAGCCATAAAATTCCCCCCTTTCATAACACTTTCCAAAAAGATAACCCATTAAAAAAAAATTTTATTCGTTGTACAAAATACATTTTAAAAAGTCGTTCCCTCGCGGGGAATTTTCAAAAAAATTTCCGCAAAAAAATCCGTAGAAAATTTTTCCTACGGAGTAATTTTTTTATTGACACTAACTTTTCGTTTTAGCTAGTAGCTTGTAAGGGATTTTTTACAAGCTACCAGCTCATTACGAATTACGCATTAAGCATTACGAATTAAGATTTGGTCGTCCATTCGCCAGTTGAACGATTGGCGGTGTACGTCACGCCTTCAAGTTTGAAACCAGTTGCAGATTGACCTTGAAGTTGCAAGTGTCCGCCGTCAGTGAATCCAATATTTATTCCATGATAATTTGCTTCAGCGTAGGTAATTTGCGAAAGTGAAACGCCCAAAAGGTTGACAACGTCATTATCGCCAGCACTTTTGATAACGTCATTTCCGCTACCGATAGCGTAGAAAAATTCGTCGTAGCCTTCGCCGCCTGTCAACGTATCAGTGCCACCATTACCGCCCCACATACTGGAACCGCCACTTCCCGCAAAAATTTGATTGTTAGCATTATCGCCGCCTATCATAATTTCTGCTTGACTCTTGCCGCGTCCGTCAACATTGCCAGATTTACTTGAAACGTACGAATACGCTACAACTTCACTATTGTTCGCGCTGTAGCCGATGAATTTGTCACGCGAATTTTGAATTTCAAGTTGACCCGAACTTGAATTTACCAAGAAAGAACTGCCCTTCAAATCGAATCCCTTATAATCGCTGTCAAGGCGTACAACTTCGCCTTGCTGGTAATTGTCGATATATTTATTGCCGCCATTGTAAGTCCAAGTGTTGCCGCTGATAACAATATTTGTACTGTTATCAACCGTCGTCGTGTTGGTAACGCCGCCTTCGACACTACTGCCGATAACCACCGTGCCGTTGTTGTCGTTGACGTTGTACGTGTCGCCGTAGTAATTATTTATGACAGTCGGCGTTGAAGTAGTTTGTGTAGTTGTAGGGGTAGTAGTCTGCGCAATGGCTGTAGTAGTCGTCGGCGTTGAAGTAGTTTGTGTAGTCGTCTGAACGGTGGATGTTGTAGTCTGAACAGTAGCTGTAGTTGTCTGTGCAGTTGTCGTAGTAGTTGTAGATTCAGTTGAAGGCGTCGAAGTTCCAGCAGTGCCTTCAATATTAACCTTTGTATTCGCCATATCCTTAAAGCGAATACTGCCGTCGCCAACTTTTACCAGCAAATCGTTGCCGTCGATAGCCTGAGTATAACTTCCCTTCGTGATAGACAAGGTGGCATCGAAATGCCCTTGAATGCCAGTGTTTATAACAACGTCGTTTCCGTCGCCTTCGGCATACAAAATGACATTGTTATCTTTATAATCGTAAATATTTAAGAGATCGTCACCTGCACCGCCTACGATAGTGGAATGATCACCAATACTTGTGTTGTCAATAGTATCGTTGCCACCTTCGCAGTAAATAAGCGCAGATGAGCCATAATTGTCGATTAAATCGTTTCCGTCGCCAGCAAATATAGTGGCAGATTTCCCGCTGTTGTAAAAATAATCGTCGCCTTCCTTGCCTATGAAAGTAGCACGAGCACCATTATTCCAAAAAGTATCCGTACCTCCAGCACCATCAATAGTAACATTGTTAATTCCAAAATTAGTCATTTCGTCATTGCCCAAAGAGCCGCTAAATAAAGTGTTGCTATTAGAATTATACATAAAAATTACCTCCCTTTCAAAATCCTGTTGTAATCCTAAAATCTTAAAATCTAATGTTAATTTACAATCAATTTAACCTATAAAAACTGAATTGTCAATACTATTCTATATTTTTAATTAAAATTTAATATTTCAACTGAAAATTTTTTGTGAATTGACACGAAAGTTTTGTGTTAATATAATTTGCATACGCTGTTTAAATAATTTAAAAATTATACGCAAAGCAAATTAAAAATAAAGACGAGGTGACGCCGCGTAATGTTTGGTTCTCGCAAAGAGACTTACTGTCCATACTGCTTGAGGAAAATTGATCTTAGCGATTTAAGATTTTTTTGCGTTGATGAAGATGATAACCGCCACGAAGTTAAACTTTCACTTATGGACAAATTTTTTAAGCGCTTGCCTACGTGTCAGCGCCGTTACTGTAAAAATCGCGGCTTAACTATTCGCGAAGTTGAATGTAAACATTGCGGGGAACAATTACCCGCGCAAATTTTAT
>JAFSUE010000238.1 GCA_017445435.1 Selenomonadaceae bacterium
AACTCTTCAATTTTCGGCGCAGTTAAATTTTGCGGCGCAGGTTTAACTTTCAAATTTTTATCGTCAGCAAGATAAACCGTTAATCGATTGCCACGCATTGTATTATTTTCTTGAATCGCCCAAGCATGACCAGTGATAACAGCCTTGCCGCCGTCTTTACCAAAATATTCAATGCGGTCGCCGCCAGCTTCCATTTCACGCGGTGGGCTAATGGCATGCGCATTGCCAGTTCCAACATAATATTCCTCGTCCATCCAGCCTTCCATAAAGTCAGCGGTAAAATCGCCGTCGCTATTAGTCACAAGTCCGCCAGACGGTATGACGATATGTTTTTTCTCTTCAGGATAATAATCGACGTGATCGCCTAAAAAAGTTCGCGTGTCGCCGTTAGGATATTTTTCACTAGGCTGAATAGTTTGTACGCCGTGAACATTTCCATCTGCCTGCATATGACCTTTACCGTTGCTTAAAAGTTTATCGCAAGTTATACGCACGTCGTCACGAATGGCTATAACGTCGTCCAAAAGGTACGCTTCTTGAGTCTGCGTATTGTACATGGCACGAAGACCAGTTGCACGCGCAGTTCCCTGCCGTAAAAGTACATTACCTGCCGCCGTCATTATGCCGCTATTTAAATCGTATTCGACAACGTCAGCGTTGAGTTGTGACGGTTCTTTATCAGGCGTTTCTTTGTGCTGAATGTAAACGTTGCCAGTAGCTTTAGCCTGTTGCGTTTCCATATTGTATTCGACAACGTCCGCTTCCAAATGTGATGCGTCTTTACCCTCATCGCCACGATGTTCGACGTTGACATTGCCAGTAGCTTTAGCCTGTTGCGTTTCCATATCGTATTCAATTTCTTCAGCTTTAAGTTCAGACGGCGCGTCAGGTTCCGCCGCAAAAGTTATGTTTGTCATACAAGTTGCCGCGAATACTACGGCAAGAATTTTTTTCCAACTTATCATGATTTAATCGCCCTCAATGCAAGACAAGCAGCAATGACGCCACCGCTAATAAAAGATTTTATATTGCTCCAATCCCACGTTAAAAAACTCAACATTAAAATCGTTACTAAAACAAGAATTAAATCATAAATATGATTCTTTATAAATACCATTTTAATGCCTCCTTTAAACTTTTTTTATTTGCGTTTGCGTTTACGTCGCTTACGTTTGGGAGATTCATTTTTATCTTTTTGTGTAGGATTTCTGAGCGCCAACAGAATCATTACAATTAAAGTTATTAGCCATTCTACGTCGCTTTTTTCAATATCCATAAAATGATTACCTTTAATTATTGTTTGAATCAGCATTAGAATTTTGCGCAGGATTTTCTACAGGATTTTCAGTAGCTGTAGAATTTTCAGCGGAATTTTCTGCAGGGTCATCCTTGACGCCTTTTAAAATACGCGCGTTGCCTTTGAGTAAAAATTTTTGGAAACCGTTCATACTTTCAGCGCGGTCGGCAAAAGCTCGCATATCATCTTTAGAAATTTTTACATCTTCCGTCGCAATCATCAATTCTTCG
>JAFSUE010000239.1 GCA_017445435.1 Selenomonadaceae bacterium
AACGATAGAGTATCACGGAAAAACAATTACAGACTTAAAAAAATTTTGGGTTAATTATGTTGACGTTCAAGAAAAAAATATTCGCTACACTATCGATGCCGTTCACTTCGCGAAAAAATGCGGCTGTCACAAATTTATTTTCGCTGGTTCGCAAGCTGAATACGGGCTTAGTGATAAACCGTTGAATCGTGAAACGCCGATTAAACCTTTTACACCTTATGGCGTAGCAAAATTTTCTGCTGGAAGTTTAGCGGAAATTCTCTGCGAAAATTTGGATATGACTTTTGTTTGGTCAAGAATTTTAAGCGTCTATGGCATTAACGATAGACCACATACTTTAATTAGCTACATTGTAAATTGTTATGAAAATAATATTCAGCCCGAAATAACAAAGTGCGGACAAATTTGGGATTATCTTCACGCTGACGACGCCGCCCGCGCATTTCGCCTTCTTGGACAGTGCAAAACTCAAGGCGTCTATGTAGTTGGTAGCGGCATAGCTCATCCGCTGAAATATTACGTCGAAATAATTTACAATTTGATGAAACCAAATGTGCCGCTTGTATTCGGCGGTAAACCTTACGCAGAAAATCAAGTTATGTTTCTTCAAGCTGATATTTCAGATTTACAGCGCGATACAGGATTTCAACCGAAAATTTCTTTTGAGGAAGGCATAAAAAAAATTTTAGACGGTCGCAAGGCGTTATAATTCGACGTAGCTTTATTACGTTGGGCGAAAGGGGCGGTTTTAATGGTGAATGAAAGTCATGAAAATTTTTTAGACAGCTTGCTTAGGATTTTATCTGAAAAATATCCTACGAAAGAGTCAATTTACGAAAAGTTGATTTACCTGCAATCCCGCTTGAGTTTGCCCAAAGGTACAGAACATTTTATGAGTGACTTACATGGCGAATACGATTTATTTTCCCACATTATAAATAATTGTTCTGGCGTCATTCATGAAAAAGTTGACTTTTATTTTGGTGTTCGCTTGACGACGACGGAGAAGGCAGAGTTTTGTACGCTGATTTATTATCCTGAAGAAAAAATTAAACAGATTAAATCTGAAGGACTGGATACGGCGGATTGGTACTTAAAAAATTTATCGCAACTTTTGGAACTGTCCAAGTTTATGGCGTACAAATATCCTTCGTTCAAAGTTCGTGAATTCATTCCGCACAATTACGCATCAATAATTATTGAGCTGATGAATACGCGTCCTGAATCTGAACCCGCGCAGTTGACGTACCATAAAAAACTTTTGGACTCAATCGTAGCGATTAATAGCGGCGAAGATTTTATTAAAGCGTTCACTGTTTTAATCAAGCGGCTTGCAGTTGACCGCTTGCACTTTGTCGGCGATTTTTTTGACAGGGGCAACCGTCCTGACGCAATTTTAAATTTGATGATGACTCAACCTGTCGTCGATATTCAATGGGGCAACCATGACGTTGTATGGATGGGCGCGGCTATGGGCAGTGGCGTCTGCGCGGCAACCGTCGTGAGAAACAGTTTGCACTATAACAATACCGAAGTTTTAGAGCGCGGCTACGGAATTAGCCTTCGTCCGCTTACTTTGTTTGCGTCAAATATTTATCCCAATGATGAACCGTTGAAAGCCGCTGAAAAAGCTATCGAAATGATTATGTTCAAGCTTGAAGGGCAACTGATTCGTCGTAATCCCGATTTTAAAATGGAAGGGCGCTTGCTCCTTGATAAAATTAACTTCGATAAAAAATGCGTGACGATTGACGGTAAAGACTACGCGCTAAATGAAAGTGCAACGTTCCCAACAATTCAAGTTGACGCGGCTGACCGTTACGCCTTGACTGACGACGAACAAAAAATTATTGATGAACTTACAAATAATTTTATGGAAAGTTCACAGCTGAAAATTCATTTGGATTATCTGTACCAAAAAGGCAGCGTCTATACGTGCCATAATGGAAATTTACTTTTTCATGCTTGCGTACCGCTGAATGAAGACGGTAGCTTTAAAGAAATTTCTTTCGGCAAAAAAAATTACGCGGCGAAAAATTATTTTGACTACGTCGACCAAAGAGCGCGGCAAGCTTACTTGAAACGTCACCGCGCAGATTTAGACTTTATGTACTTTTTATGGTGCGGGCTTTTATCGCCAATCGCTGGCAGGGAATTTCATACTTTCGAGCGAGCTTTTCTAAATAATGAGGAAGTACAGAAAGAGCCAGCAGATTTTTATTTCGACTTGATTAACGACGAAAAAATTTGTGACGCGATTTTAGAAGAATTTGGGCTTGACGCGAAAAATGGACACATTATCAACGGTCACGTCCCAGTTAAAGTGCGTAAAGGTGAATCACCGATTAAAGCGAATGGAAAAGCTTTTTGTATTGACGGCGGATTCAGTCGACCGTACCATAAAAAGACTGGCATTTCTGGATACACGCTGATTTTCAATTCAGGCGGCATGCGGCTACTTCAACATGAAAAAATTGCTGACATTAAAACAGCGTTGAAAGAAAATAAAGATATTGAGTCGAACTCTGAAATTGTTTCGATTAGTAGCAGGCGGTTGACGGTTGGCGATACGGATCACGGCAAGAAAGATATTCACGACGAAATTATTGGCTTGCACAAACTTTTAGAAGCGTATCAATCAGGACGACTTCAACCTAAATAGTGAGTAGTAAGTAGTCAGTAGTGAGTAGTGAGTAGTACCAGCTAAAAGCTAATCCCTAAAAGTTAGAATGGAGAAATTTTTTTGGATAATCGAATTAGAAACTTTTCAATAATCGCCCACATAGATCACGGCAAATCGACGCTTGCTGATAGGTTAATTGAACTTACTGGCACAGTTGAAAAACGCGAAATGTCCGAGCAATTTTTGGACAACATGGAACTTGAACGCGAACGCGGCATTACGATTAAAGCGCAAACTGTCCGCTTGAAGTACACGGCGAAAGATGGCAATGAATATCAGCTGAATTTAATCGACACGCCTGGACACGTCGACTTTACCTACGAAGTCTCACGATCACTTGCCGCTTGTGAAGGCGCGTTGCTTGTCGTCGACGCTACACAAGGCGTTGAGGCACAAACGCTTTCCAACGTCTACTTAGCGCTTGACCACGACTTGGAAATTGTTCCCGTCATAAATAAAATTGACTTGCCGAGCGCTGATGTTGAACGTACTAAAAATGAAATTGAAGAAGCGATTGGGCTTGACGCTACCGACGCCGTAACTTGTAGCGCTAAAACTGGTGAAGGCGTCGAAAATATTTTAGAAGCGATTGTAAATAAAATTCCGCCGCCGAATAGTGACGTTGACGCGCCATTACAAGCTTTAATCTTCGACTCTTACTTTGATTCGTACAAAGGCGCAGTTGCTCACGTCCGATTAATGGCGGGGAAAATTCGTAAAGGCGACAAGCTTAAACTTATTGCGACGGGCAAAGAATTTGACGCAAATGAAATTGGAATTTTCGCGCCGAATATGACGGAGCTTGCCGAACTTAAAGCGGGTGAAGTTGGATATATCTGCGGCAGTTTAAAAGATGTTCGCGACGTTAGAGTTGGTGACACGATAACCACCGCGCAGAATCCCGCTAAACCGCTTGAAGGTTATCGCGCACCTGTACCAATGGTTTTTTGTGGACTGTACCCAACTGATAACGCTGATTATGATAATTTGAAAGAGGCGCTAGAAAAACTTCAACTTAATGACGCCGCGCTTGTCTATGAACCTGAAACTAGCGCCGCCTTAGGATTTGGATTTCGTTGCGGCTTTTTAGGCTTACTTCACATGGACGTTATCCAAGAAAGGCTTGAACGCGAATATAATTTACGGCTTGTGACAACTGCGCCGTCCGTCGTCTATAAAGTTCATAAGACTGACGGTGAAATTTTGACGATTGACAATCCCGCCGCCTTGCCGCCAGCTACTGAAATTAAATTTATTGAAGAGCCGACGGTTAAAGCTATGGTAATTGTTCCAGCTGATTATATCGGCGCGGTTATGGAACTTTGCAGAGAAAAGCGCGGCACTTATAAAAGTATGGATTACATTGACAAAACGCGGGTTATGATTTCATACGAAATTCCGCTGAATGAAATTATTTTTGACTTCTTCGACAAACTTAAATCGACGACGCGCGGCTACGCTAGCTTAGATTATGAACCTGCAAATTACGTTGAATCAGATTTAGTCAAGCTGGATATTTTATTGAATGGCGATTTAGTCGATGCTTTAAGCGCGATTGTTCATAAGACGCGGGCGGCGAAAGTTGGACGTACTTTAGCGTTGAAGTTGAAAAGGATTATTCCCGAGCAACTGTTTGACATTCCAGTACAAGCGGCGATTGGCGGCAGGATTATTGCACGTGAAACCGTCAAGGCGCGGCGAAAAGATGTTTTAGCGAAATGTTACGGCGGCGACGTGTCACGTAAGCGCAAACTTTTAGAAAAACAAAAAGCTGGTAAAAAGCGTATGAAGGCTGTCGGTAGCGTCGAACTTCCACAAGAAGCTTTTATGGCAGTGCTGACTGTTGGCGACGACGATTAACGCCGATTGAATAAATAAAAAAAACGTCGAACAGATTTTGTCCGACGTAATTTTTTTTTCTTATGAAAATTTTTTAGCTACGAAATTTTTTCCGCGCAGATTTTGAAAAGCGGAATTGAATCGTAGGGGACATTGCTGTCAACGTGAACTTTTTCCGAAATGTCAATGTCACAATCGACTTTGAAACCCAGCCGCGTTAAAAGTTCCATGTCCCAATTTGGTCGTGTATGCGTACTGATTCGCAATGAATTTTTTATCGCCGTGCATTCGTCCAACATTTCATCAGTAACGCTGGAATGTGCGCCATTATCGCCGCGTGTAAAATTTTTGTCTCCGTAGTCCGAATCAAAATTTATCAGTACGCCGCCAATTTTTAAAACTCTGTGCCATTCGCGATAAGCTTGCATTGCGTCAGGCAAAGTCCACGTCAAATTTCTGCTAACTACCGCGTCAAAAGTTCCAGCGTCAAACTTTAAATTCTGCGCGTCCATCTTGAAAAATTCTGCGTCAAGGTTAAGTTCGTGCAGATTTTTTTTCGCCGCGTCAATCATCTTCGCCGACATATCAACGCCAATGACTTTATGACCGACGCTTGATAAAATCGCCGCGAAAAATCCTGCGCCAGTTCCAACGTCCAAAATTTTCAGCTTGCCAAAAGGTAAATCTGCCGTCAAAATTTCACGCCAAATTTTCGCGCTAACGCCGTTTAACTCAATCATTCTCACGCGGCTAAAATCTTCGCTGCGTTCGTCCCAGTACTTTTCAATACGGCTTTGAATTGCCGTTAAATCTTTCGTCATTAAATTTTTCATCCGCGCAGATTAAAACGCTGGAACAATCGCGCCTTTGTACTTCTCCTCAATAAATTTTTTCATTTTATCGGAGTGCAAGGCGTTAATCAATTCTTTAATTTCAGCGCGGTTTTCATCGCCTTCACGTACAACAACAATATTGACGTACGGGGAAGTTTTATCTTCCATGAAGAGAGCGTCTTTTACAGGATTTAAATCAGCGTTCATTGCAAAGTTTGTGTTGATAATTGAAAAGTCAACGTCGTCAAGGGTACGCGGAAGTTGCGCCGCCTCAACTTCGGTTATTACAAGATTTTTAGGATTTTCGACAATGTCATTAACTGTCGCCGTTTCGCCAACGCCGTCTTTAAGTTTCAACAAATTTTCTCTTTGCAAAAGGAGAAGTGCGCGTCCGCCGTTAGTTGGATCGTTGGGAATTGACACTTTAGCGCCGTCAGAAATTTCTTCGATAGATTTAATTTTATTGGAGTAAGCGCCCATTGGCTCAACGTGAACACCAGCGGCATTAACAATTTTCATTTCCTTGTGTTCATTGATAAAATCCTTAAGGTACGGTTCGTGCTGGAAAAAGTTTGCGTCAAGTTCTTTATCGTTAAGCGCGATATTTGGCTGTACGTAGTCGTTGAACTCGACAATTTCCAACGTGATATTTTTTTCCTTCAAGTCAGATTTAATGTCTTCAAGCATTTCAGCGTGAGGGACAGGAGTTGCGCCAATTTTCAGCGTAACTTCCTTTTGAGTATCGCCGCCGCCAGTTTGTTGTCCACCGCCGCCGCAAGCTGTCAGTAAAATTGACGCCGCTAAACCAAATGCCGCAATTAAACCTTTTTTTAAATTCACAAAAAATTCCTCCGTTCTAGCTTTTAGATGTTAGCTTTTAGAAAAAAATTACTAGGTCGTGTTGAATAATTTTTATTTTTTTTGATAAACTTCTTTTCTTTTTGAAAAGAAAAGAAGCAAAAGAAAACACTGCGGCATTTGTGCGCCCACGAATAAGTTTCAGTAAATTAAACACTTCACCGCGTCCCATTTGCTATCCAACTTTGCAGTGGCGCTGGGAAATGCCGCTAGTTTCCTTCATTTTTTTGCTTGAAATTTTCCCGCTTACTTATTCAACATCACCTAACTATTAACTATTTAAACTTGTTGCCATTCATTAGATGCACGATTATATTGGTATTTCATACCTTCTGTGTGTTCAGCATTGGCGTTTATCCAAAAAATTGGAGTAACGTTGCCCGAATCTTGAATAGTAAGATTGTTTCCATTCGTCAACGTCATAGAAATTTTTCCTGATTCAATATTTAAATTGGAAATATCGGCAATCACCAAATCATACAAGGAAATAATGTCGCCTTCTTTAGAGTTTGTGATAACGTCGTTGCCGTCGTTCAAGCCGTACCAGAAAAAGTTAGTACCGTCACCGCCTTGCAGAGTGTCATTGCCAGCGCCGCCCCACATTGAATTATTTCCACTTCCGCCGACAAGCAAATTTTCGTAATTATTGCCGCCTAAAATATTGTCGCCCGTGTTATTGGCTTGAACATCTTTAATGCCGAAATAGTATCGTCCCGCGTTATTGTCAAGCCAAATTTCTTTGTAGCCGTCCGCGTTCACGTTCAAAGTTCCGCCGTCACCTTGCAAGTGATAATAATTTACTCCCGCGTCGTAAGTCAAACTTTGATCGGAATAATTGCCAACTTTCGCGCCATAAATATTATTGCCGTCAAGCGAATATAAAAATATTTCTTCGCCTTCGCTGGAATTTGTCAGCAGATTCATCGCCGCGCCGCTGTCAGCTATAAAGCTTAACTGCGAACCTGCGCGGGAAAGACCGTTAAGTCCAACGTTGTAGAAAGTTACAACGTCCGAAGTTTCGCCGTTACTAGCAATAAAATCTGTAGCAGTTGCGTTGCCGTCGCCCATAAACCAAAATTGATCACGCGCCGCGCCGCCAGTCAAAGTATTGTTGCCTGCCGCGCCGTACATTGAATCAACGCCGCTACCGCCGAGAATTGAATTGTCATAAGAATTGCCGATAACTATCACGTTATTTGAAGTGGCGGACACGTCAACATTTTTCACGTTATTAAGTTCATTTAAATTTATCGTGCCAGTAAACGTTGACGACGCTGAAACAAGGCTTTGCTCCGCGTCAACGACCAATGCAGAAGGTAAAGTTTCTTCCTGCGTAGTAGTGCCGTCCAAAATGCTATTGTTGACGTAAAAATTGTAACCGTTAGTAATGACGTTCGCCGCGTTGCCAGAAAATGACGAAACGTAAGTATCGCCGCTAAGATACAATTTGCTAGCGTCGTCAAGTGTAACGTTTACCGTACCGATTGAACTTGAGACAACGTCGCCGCTTGCATTAGTAACGTTGCCGCTTAAATTTCCGCTAAACGTCGCGCCGTTTGTAAAGTTCAACGATAAAGTTGAG
>JAFSUE010000240.1 GCA_017445435.1 Selenomonadaceae bacterium
CAATCCACTTTCCATATGGTGTTCGACGATCTCAATAACAACTATAGCGTCGTCGACGACAAGTCCTATTGCTAGCACCATTGCGAAAAGCGTTAATGTATTTATTGAAAAGTCCATTAAAATGAATGCCGCGAAAGTTCCAATTAACGATACTGGTACAGCTAAAAGCGGAATTAATGTTGCACGCCAACTTTGCAGGAAGACGAATATAACTATAACGACTAAGACT
Organism: Selenomonadaceae bacterium; assembly: GCA_017445435.1. Taxonomy (GTDB): domain Bacteria; phylum Bacillota; class Negativicutes; order Selenomonadales; family Selenomonadaceae; genus Quinella. The sequence continues at coordinate 230 of JAFSUE010000240.1, forward strand.
AAAGCTTCAACGAAGGTGTGCGCAACTTCTTCGATTGATTCACGAATATAATCTGTACTATCAAAAATTTGATCCATGTACAAGCCAGGCGGGAGGTCAGCCTTTGCACGGTTAAGAATTTCTTTAACTTCAGCAATGGTCGTCATAGCGTTGGCATCACTTGTAAGCATGATACCGAAACCAACAGCAGGCTTACCGTTGAAATTACTGGTGATATTATACGCCTTTTGCCCTGTTTCAATTCGCGAAACATCTTTCAGACGTACAAAGCCGCCTTTGCCGTCACTCTTAATAATTATGTTGCTAAATTCTTCAACTGTGACTAAACGCCCTTGAACTTTGCCAGTGTACTGTTTCTCCTGCCCTTGCTCAACAGGCATTGCACCAACAGTACCTGCCGCCGCCTGCTGATTCTGTTCATTAATTGCGGCTATAACTTGCGGGATAGTTAAATCCAGTTGGGCAAGTTTATCAGGATTAAGCCAAATTCTCATGGAGTAATCAGCGCCGAAAATTTGAATGTCGCCTACGCCGTTGACGCGTTTAACTTCGTCCATTAAGTAAATATCCGCGTAATTTTTCATGAAGGCGCGGTCATACGTTCCGTCGGGTGAGTAAATGGACAACATAAGCGCCATTTGGTTTGAAGATTTACGGGTAGTGACACCTACCGCTTGAACTGCGCTAGGCAAACTTGCATTTGCAACGGCAACGTTATTTTGAACTTTGACGGAGTCCATATCGCTATCCGTACCAACTTCAAAGACGACGGACAAACTATAACGTCCTGTATCGTCAGAGTTTGAACTCATATAGTCCATGCCCTGCGTACCGTTTACTTGTTGTTCAATAACCTGTGCAATAGTTTGATCGACGACTTCAGCATTAGCGCCAGTGTAGTTTGTACTTACTGAAATTGTTGGCGGCGAAATTTGCGGGTATTGCGCGATTGGTAATTGCAAGCCAGCTAAAATTCCTACCAGTACGATTATCAACGCAATAACTATTGCGAAAATCGGTCTGTGGATAAAAAACTTTGCCATTGACACACCTCCTCTTTGCGAATTAAGAATTAAGAATGTAGAATTAAGAATTGTTAATGATTTCAACCATTTCTGCGGGTGTGACGGCTGGAACTTTTGACGCCGCAAAATCTTTTACGTTGCTAGTGACAATATAATCAGCATTAACATTTAACGCACATTTTTCCTGCAAACAATCTTCAAAGTCAGGAAAATTTTCATTGCGCATAGCGTCGACAACAGCAGGATGTGTAGCACTAGTTATTTCAAATAAGCTTGCTACGCCCATTAAAAGTTTTCTGCGATCAGAAAGAGGAACATTGTGTCTTAAGTTATACCAAATAATAGAAACGCTATGAAAAGCAATGTAACTTTTTACTTTGAATTTATGACACAACCCAACAAGCTGTACCATATCATTATATTGCGGATAACGTACCAAAATATAATCAAGTACAGCATTAGTATCAAACAGCAGGACCATACTTTTCCTCCATTGCCAAATCTCTTTCTTTATCCCAGTCAATGCCAGATTCTAAAAGCGCTCTATTGCGTTCTTGCCACTCTTTGATAAATTTTATTGCTTCTAATTTTTTAAGGTCAAGTTCGTCGTCCGTAACATCCCTATTGCGCGAATCAATTTTTTCGTATTTAAACGTCCTAAGATTTTGTACCAGCGACGCCAATAAATCATCGGGTACAGCGTTCACAATTTGCAACGCCTCTTCACGTAAAGCTGTCATTTAAATTCACTCCTTTTAATCATAACCAATTAAATTTACAGCTTGGCTTAACGTTTCGCCGATATTTTCGCGTATGACAAGTTCGGCAAATTTATCTGCGCGGGTTTCACTTTTATTAATTAAAATTAAATGTTCGCCGTGAAAATAATCGACAAGCCCTGCCGCTGGATAAACTACAAGGCTTGTACCGCCAACAATCAATGTGTCCGCCTGCGCAATGGCACGAATCGCCGCCGTTAAAACTTCGCCGTCTAAACTTTCTTCGTACAGTACAACATCAGGCTTGACGATACCGCCGCACTTTTCGCAGTAGGGAATTGGGCGATTGTTCAAGATGAAGTCAACGCCGTACTTTTCGCCGCAGTTTGTACAGTAACTTCGACGTATTGAACCGTGAAGTTCATAAACAGTTTTTGAACCTGCAACTTGATGAAGACCATCAATATTTTGAGTGACGATAGCCGCCAAATTGCCGCGCCGTTCAAGTTCAGCAAGCGCAATGTGTCCAGCGTTCGGCTTAGCGTCAAGGTAAATGAATCTTGTACGGTAAAAGTCGAAAAAATCTTCAGTATGCTTGACAAAAAAACTGTACGACGCCATTTCTTCTGGGCTAAAAGTTTTATGAAGTTTTTGATTGTAAATGCCAGTAGCACTGCGAAAATCGGGAATGCCTGATTCAGTCGACATTCCCGCACCGCCAAAGAAAACTGCGCGGCTACTTTCAGCTAAAATTTTACTCAACTTTTCAACGTCCGTCATTTCATTCACCTAAATTTTTTTTACGTCACCAAAACTTTTTAGCATATTCAATTTGTCATTTAAATCTGCCCAGCCCGACCAGTAATTATTCATTCGATAAGTCAACATAATTTTTGAAATAACTTCAATCAAAGTTTCACGAATTTTTTCAGCGGCAGGATACGGCATAGATAAAATTTTCGG
>JAFSUE010000241.1 GCA_017445435.1 Selenomonadaceae bacterium
AATGCGCGGGTCGTGCCAACCGTCTGTAGGATTATAATCCATTTCAAACATATAATCGGTGAAGTGCGTACCAAATTTGATTTTTGAAACGTCAGGCTTTTCCTTCAACGTCTCCGCCTTAACAAATTTAATTTCCATAAAGATTTCCTCCTAGTATAATTTAATGAAATAAAGGAATGGTGCGCAAGGACGCGCCCGCCCGCGCAAATTTCTTGTTACTGATAAATTTAAAATTAAAATTATTTAATTTTACAAAATTTATGCACTAAAAAAATTCTGCGACGCGCCAAACAATTTTTTCAGCCAATTCAACTTTCGTCATCTTAGGGAAGTTTTCAATATTGCCGCTACGATAAATCAACGTTGCAATATTCGTATCGACGCCGAATCCTGCGCCTTCCGCCGTCACGTCATTTGCGACAATCATTTCAAGATTTTTTTCCTCAAGTTTTCTCTGCGCATACTCAAGCAAATTTTCAGTTTCCGCCGCAAAGCCGATTAGCACTTGTGACTTTTTCAGCTGTCCCAACTCTTTCAAAATGTCGGGATTTTTTACAAGTTCAATCGTCAACGTGTCGGCATCTTTTTTTATTTTCTGCGCGGAAATATTTCTGACGCGATAATCTGAAACTGCCGCCGCCATTATAACTGCGTCGACCGTGTCATATTCGCGAAGGACTGCCGAGCGCATTTCTTCAGCCGTTTCAACTTGCACGAACTTTAAATCTTTCGGCGCAGGTAAATTACTTTTAGCGGAAATTAAAATTACGTCCGCGCCCAATCGTCTAGCCGCCGCCGCAATTTCATAACCCATACGTCCGCTTGATTTGTTGCCGATATATCTAACTGGGTCAATCGGTTCAACCGTACCGCCTGCCGTAACTAAAATTTTCTTGCCGTGCAACTTGTCATTTTCTTCGCAGACCGTCAAAACTTCGCCGAATGATGATGAAACGGTTATGACAGTCGGCGAATCTTCATCAAGTTCAGTTACGTTGAAGAATTTTATAATTTCCGCGCAGATTTTTTCAGGTTCGGGCAAACGTCCCTTGCCGCTAGTGCCGCAAGCCAATTCGCCAGTTGCAGGGTCAATTATCTTTACGCCGCGTGACGTTAAAATTTTTAAATTGTCCTGCGTCGCGGAATTTTCCCACATTAAAGTATTCATAGCTGGCGCGAAAATTAACGGCGCTGGCGTAGCTAAAATTGTCGTCGTCAACAAGTCATCGGCTATACCGTGCGCAACTTTAGCTAAAAAGTTTGCCGTAGCTGGCGCAATTAAAACTACGTCGGCAAAATTCGCCAACGCTATGTGTGTTTCTTCAAAGTTCGCAACGTCTGCAAACATTTCGACGGCAATGGGATTTTTAGTAATTTCTTGAAAAGTTCGTGGCGTGACAAATTCAGTTGCCGCCTTAGTCATAATGACTTTGACGTTAGCGCCCAACTTTTTCAAACGGCTTGCAATTTCAACTGATTTGTACGCCGCAATGCCGCCCGTCACGCCCAACAAAATTTTCTTTCCGTCTAACTTTTTCATACTAATTTAGCCTCTTATTAAATTAGCGCTTTTAAATTTTAGGAAATTATCATTACGAATTCCGCATTAAGCATTCCTAATTATTTTAAATTTCTGGTTCAGCGAAAGTAACTTTGCCTTCGTAAATTTCTTCCATAGCATTCGTGACGAATTTATTTGTAGCGTTTTCAATGCGGCAAGGTGCGCCAGTCAAAAGTTGGCGTGCACGTTTCGACGCAAGTACAACCAAAGTATAGCGGCTGTGAACTTTTTCCATCATGGCATCAGTTGAAGGATTAACCATATTCGGCGCTGAATGTGTTTTCAATTTTAATTTTGCTCCTTTGTTAGCTTGTATTGACATACTCCCCACGCCTAAATTCGGGGGATTCCGCTATCAACAATCAAAGCTCCAAAAATGAAGTCTTACAAGGTCTACTTCGCAGGACGATGCCCCGCCCTGTGTCCTTACGAACTGTAAAAACTACTTACTACTTACTACTAACTACTCACTAAAAATATCAATCTCATCTAAATTGCGGCTAACTTTGCAACGTTCGGCGGCAATTATTGATTTAACTTTCTCAACTGCCGCGTCAACAGTATCATTCACTACGACGTACTGATATTTTTTTCCAAGCGCAATTTCATTTTTCGCCGATTCAATACGCCGTTGCAAAACGTCAGGCGATTCCGTACCGCGATTTTTAATTCTGTTGCAAAGTTCCTCAAATGACGGCGGCAATAAAAAAATGTAAATACCGTCGGGGCATTTGTCCATAACTTTCAACGCGCCTTGTACGTCAATTTCTAAAAGCACGTCGACGCCAGAATTTCTTTTCTCCTCAATCTTATGTGCAGGCGTACCGTAAAAATTGCCATAGACTTCGGCGTACTCTAAAAATTTTTCTTCAGCAAGCCAACTTTTAAATTGTTCGACGCTGATAAAAAAATATTCCTTGCCGTCGACTTCACCAGTACGCGGTTGACGTGTCGTAGCTGAAATTGAGTAAAACATTTCGGGCATTTCAGCCAGCAACTTTTTACAGACTGTCCCTTTGCCAGTACCGCTAGCGCCTGATATTACCGTTAGTAAGCCTTTCTTCATCAAATTCATCATTCATCACGTTCTTTAATCATCGTCACGTTCTTTAATCGCGCTAACAGCATTTTTCGACACACGATCGCCAATCGTAAGCGGCAGCAAGCCAGAAAAAATTACGTGTCCGCTATCCATAACGATAACCGAGCGAGTACGGCGACCATGCGACGCGTCAAGAAATTTTCCCTCTTCCTTCGCACGAGCAATAGCGCGTTTAGTCTGCGCGGCGTCAGGCGTCATAATCGCAATAATTCTGTCAGCCGATACCATATTTGTGAAACCAACATTTACCATTTTACCCATAATTTTTTCTCTCCTTACTTAAAATTTACCGACAAAAACTTTTTCAGCGGCGCCCGTCATTAAAATGTGATTGTCTTCCTGCCAATCAATTTTTAATGTGCCGCCGTCTAAAATTACTGTTGAAGATTTCCCAGCTAAATTGTTGAGATTCGCCGCTACAGCAGTTGCACAAGCGCCAGTACCGCAAGCAAGCGTAATTCCACTGCCACGTTCCCAAACGCGCATTCGCAACTGATTTTCACCGATGACTTGTACAAATTCCGCGTTGACGTGCTTGGGAAATTTTTCGTGACGTTCAAATTTTGGACCAATCGCCGCTAAGTCAATTTCATTCAAATCGTCGACAAAAATTATACAATGCGGATTGCCCATTGAAACGCAACTCATCTTGAAAATCTTGCCGTCGACTTCGATTGATTCATTGACAATTTTATTGTGACCGTAGCCAGTGACAGGAATTTTTTCAGCGTCAAGAATTGGTTCGCCCATGTCAACCGTGACGAGTTCGCCGCGCAGATTCATTTTCAAAATGCCCGCGCCAGTTTCAACGGTCAAAGTATTTTTATTCGTGCTGTCCAATAAAAATTTTGTAAAGCAACGAATACCATTGCCGCACATTTCAGCTTCCGAGCCGTCCGCATTAAAAATTCTCATGCGAACTTCGGCAACGTTGGAGTTTAAAACGTAAATCACGCCGTCCGCGCCAATGCCGAAATGCCTGTCACAAAGTTTAGAAATTTTTTCCGCCGAATCAATTTGCCCGTCAAGGCGGCTATCAATTATTATGAAGTCATTGCCGCAACCCTGCCATTTCTCAAAATTTTTCAAAGTGTCGCCTCCTCTGCAAAAGTATATTCCAATTTCAACGATTGGTCAAATTTTAGTAAGTAGTCAGTAGTAAGTAGTCAGTAGTATTTTTTCCACTACTAACTAGGTGGTGTTGAATAACTAAGTGATGATAAAAAATGAAGGTAATTACGCGGCATTTCAGCGCCCTGTGGAGTAGGACGCGTGGGAACACAAGGGCGCGGCGTAAGTTTTTTATTACTCACTACTAACTACTAACTACTAACTAAGAAAAAATTTTGCGGCAATAATTTTCAAACTTGAATAAATTATACGTTTTTTGTAGAATTAGCGCAATGACGTTTAGAAGTCAAAGAAATATAAATTGCGGCGAAAAATTTTTATCGACGTTTAACGATTGCAAAGTAGGGCGATACATTGGAAGGAATTTATTTAATAATCGTAATGGTAATAACTGGCGGCGCTATTGCATTTATCGGCGACAAACTTGGTACGAAAATCGGCAAGAAACGTTTATCAATTTTCGGCTTGCGACCGCGTCACACGTCAAGGGTTATCACCGTCATAACTGGCGCGTTGATAACTGGCTTGTCGATTGGCTCAATGGCTGTCATTTCTGAAAATGTTCGTACCGCGCTATTCGGTATGGAGGAACTCAACGCCGCGATGGAGTCAACGCAAAAATCTTTGGGCGCTGTCGTGAAAGAATTAATGGACACGCAGGAAGAATTTAAACGTACTGATGCTGATCTTGCAAATTCTAAAAAAGAAATTGAGTCACTTAAAACTGAACAGGCTGAACTTTTGGAAGAGTCGGAGCGCTTGAAGACGGGCAATGAACGCCTTGAAAGTGAAAATTCCGAGCTTGCCACGCAGAATGAAAATTTATCTACTTCCAATTCCGAACTTTCCGCGCAGAATGAAAATCTTTCCAATGCCAACGCTGAACTTGAAGACAACAATAAAAAGCTTGGCGAATTTAATTTGACATTGACTGCTGACAACGAAAAACTTGCTAAAGATAACGCCGAACTTGAGGAACACGCTAAAAATCTGCGCGAAGGTTTAATAGCAATGCGCGAAGGTGATATTGTTTTGAAGGCTGGCGAAGTTTTAGCAAGCGGTACGATTGGCGGCAACCGTAGCGCTGATGAAATTGTTGCTGACATTGATAAACTTGCTGACATTGCCACGCGGAATATAAATGAACGATTCGGCGATGACATTGACAGTTCAGTTTGGGTGTACGAACCAGAACTTCAAGACGCCGTTGAAAAAATTTCTACCAGCAGTCAAGAAATGATTTTGCGAATAGTTGCGGCAGGGAATTTAGTACGCGGCGAACCGATTAGAGCGGGGCTTGCACTTTATCCAAATAATCACGTTTACGACGCGGAAGAATTAGTTTACACTGGCAACTATGAAGTTCATGACGACGACGACGCAGAACCGATTGTACGCGAATTTTTAAGCTCCGTTAATCGCGCCGCCGTTGCTAAGGGAATTTTAACTGACCCGATAACTCATGCCGTTGGAGTTATGGAAGGCTCCCAGCTTTATGAATTGATTGATGAAATTAGCGCCGTTCGCGGCAGAATTACGCTGGCGGCTTATGCCCGTGAAACAACACAGTCGATTGGACCTTTGCGCCTTAACATAAGACTTTTAGCCAGTAACCAGTAGCTTATTAATGCGTAATTAGGAATGCGTAATGCGTAATGCGTAATGAAAACTACTCACTACTCACTACTGACTACTCACTAAATTTTCGCCAAAAGAAAAAAAGTTTATCAAAAAATTAATTATTCAACACGCCCTAAAAAGGAAATTTTGTAATGTTGAAACAAAAAGTAAAAG
>JAFSUE010000242.1 GCA_017445435.1 Selenomonadaceae bacterium
AATCAATTCGTCGGCAATTTTATTTTCCGATTTAACTTTTGCGCCGAGCATTTCAAAGATTGGAAAGTTTTCATGACTTTCATTTAAACGGTTGCGAAATTTTATCAGCTTGTCATCGGTACTGGCGCTGAAAATTCCGTTCAACGTCGCGCTAATGAACCAATGAATCATCTTGCCTTTATCGGCGGCGTAAGCGTCAATATTGTTGCCCTTCAAATAAATGTAATGAGCAAGCGGAATTAACGCATTGTTGGACGTGAAATTTCTTTGATTAAATCCAAATTCATTTACAAGTTCAACGGCAGATTTAATTGCCTGCGCCATATTTCGCCATTCAGCGCGAATTTTTTTCATACGTTGCGGCTTGAAATTCTCAATCGTGAACTTGATACTTTCCTTGCCTTTCGACGGGTCGCCGCATAAAACTAAAAACGCCTTTAAAATAAAATCGTTACTAACGTTAAAAAATTTTTCGCCGCCGATATTATTAACTTCATTAACGATACTAATCAATTCGTTTTCAACGTCGAAGTCTTTCAACTGCGCGGTCGCCAGAGAAATTAAAAGTTCCGAAAGTTCGACGGGCTTGCCGCCGTTGTTAATGCGCACAAAAATATTTAAAACTTCATCCAAAGTTTTGTTGCTCTCAAGATGATATTCAATGACGGGCGTTGTTTTAATGCGATTCCAAAGGCGATTCAAAATTCTGTACGGCAACTTCAAATACGAATGGGTGTTGCTGTCGACAAGATTATTTTCAATGAGGAAGTCGCCAATATCCGCGCTTTCATTAAATTTTTTGTCAAGAATTTTTTCGACGGGAAACCAAAACGTTTCGGCGTCACGTTTAGCGGCGTCATCAGCCGTTAAAAATTTAAATTCGTAGACGTTATCAAGTCCTGCGTCGTCGTCGCCAATATCGCTATCGGCGTTGACTTTCAGCAGGTTGAGATAAAGTTTTTGCGGCGTTTCAGTTTTACCCTTCGGAATGTACGAACCTTTCAAGCCAATGTAAAATGACGTAATGCGCTGTTGACCGTCTAAAACTGCCATGTGCGGCGCTTTTTTAAATTCGGCGAAACTGCGCGGGTCTTCGCTGTAAAAATTATAATCTTTGACAAAGTCATAAAATTTAAAAGTATGTTCGTCTTCGTCGGGAACCTCCCAAAATAAAAATGAACTTATAGGAAAGCCGCGCATTAAGCTATCAAAAAGCGTTTCGATTTTTTTAGCTTCCCATACAAAGCCGCGTTGAATTGTCGGCAATAGAAATTGTTTTTTCTCAACGTCACGAATTAAATTTGCTATCGTTAATTCCTTCAAAAAAATTCCTCCATCGTAGCTTAAAAAATTTTTTCATTACGCATTACGAATTACGCATTACGCATTAACAAATGCCGCAACGTTTGCAGCCGTCGAAACAGCGCGGCGTATATTTTAATTCGGCGGCGCGTTGATATTCCTGCCACAAATATTTTTTAGTGACGCCTTGATTGATAACATCCCACGCAAAAACGTCGTCAGAATTTCTTTCACCTAAATAAAAATTTTCATCAAGTTTAGTCGTCTTGAACAGTTCCAAAAATTTTTGTACCGAATCAGACTGCGCCACAATGTCAGCTAAATTTTTGTCGCCGCGTGAAAGTATCGCTTGAACTTTCGACGCCTTCAACGATTCGGAAATTATTTCAACGTCACGAAAACTTTTAAGCCGTCCGCGCAGATTTTTTAACGCCGCTTGCAAATATTTTTTATCAGCCATTGCCGCCCATTGAAACGGCGTAAATGGTTTTGGTATGAACGGGTTGACGCTTAAAGTAAATTTGCCGTCCGCCACGAAATTTTTCAGCTTGATAATTAAATCGGCTATCGCGTCAACGTCCGCCATTTCTTCAAACGGCAAGCCAATCATAAAGTACAACTTAAAATTTTTAATGCCAGCGTCAATGCCAAGTTTAACCGCGTTAAAAATATTTTCTTCGGTAATGCCTTTATTCGTGACACGCCGCATTTTTTCGCTACCAACTTCAGGAGCAATAGTCAACGTCTTCAAGCCACTTTTCGCCAGCGCGTCGACAAGTTCAGCCGTCACTGAATCTGCGCGGAAAGACGCTACAGACATTTTCAAGCCATTATCAAGGATAATTTTGCAAAGTTCGTTAATTTGCGGATAATCTGAAATTGCCGCGCCCATTAAGCCGAACTTTTTGCCGAAATGTTTAGCGTCGTCAATGGCGGCTTGCAAAGTTTTCAATGAACGGTTACGCGGTCTGCGGAAACAATATCCCGCCATACAAAAACGGCAATGACGCCCGCAACCTCGCGCCGTTTCCAAAAGATACATATTAAATTCCGTGTCGTCAGTGATTATGACGGAATGTGCAGGGTGTTCATCAAGATTTTTCACAAATTGCCGCGTGACTGGAAAATTTTTTTTGGACGGCACGTAAACGCCCTCAACGTTGGAAATTTTTTCAAGCGATTCTGCGCGGGACAAATTCCAATTCTCCGTCAGTACGTCGACAAGCGGCGGCAGTACAACTTCACCTTCGCCGATGATAAATGCGTCGAAAATTGCAGATAACGGCGCGGGATTAAACGTTGCACAAGGTCCACCAGCAATTAAAATTGGGTCAAACTTTGTACGGTCACTAGCTTTGACTGGAATTTTGCCGAGCTTAAGAATTTTTACGACGTTAAAATAATCTTGTTCAAAGGAAATTGAAAAAGCCACGACGTTAAAATTATTTAGCGGCGTTTGCGTTTCGACACTTAGCAAGCTGGAATTGGTACGCTCAATTTCATTGACAATTTTTTCATCAGGCAGAAAAAATCTTTCACAGGAAATTTCCGCCCGCGAATTTAAAAGTTGATAAATTATGTGAATGCCTAAGTTTGACATACCAACGCGATAAAAATTTGGATACGTCAACGCAAATTTGAATTGCCCGCTTTTAATCGTGTAGCCAGATTCTTTAGCTAGGATAGATTTTAATTCTGTTGTTTGTCTCCACGTCATAATTTCTACAAAAAAATAGCTTTTAGGAATTTGAAATAAAAATTTTCCTACAACCTAAAAGCTAAAAGCAATTAACTAAAATTATCTTGTAAAATCTTTGTCGACAACGTCACCGTCGCCGCCAAGTTTGCCAAAATTTTGACCGTTCATAACGAAATCAACTGCGCCAGCGTTCCCGACACGAACATTAACATTTGTGTTGCCTTTCCAATCCATAACTTGACCTGCGGTAATGACGCCTTCATAGACAACATTTCCGTCAACAGTCACAAGCATCCAGCAATCGTCAGAAAAACTTGCTTGAAGGTTTACGCCGTCAACTTTTGGTGCAGGTGCGGCGGCGGCAGGAGTAGCAACAACTGATTCAGCAGGTGGTTGAGCAGGTGCAGGCGTTTCAGGCTTTGTCTGTTGAACTTGCTGAACTTCCTGCGGTTTAGTAACGTCAGATTGTGCAACTTCAGTCCCAGAGCCTTTGAAGTAAAAAAATCCGCCGACAAGTACGGCAAGTGCGATAATTGCCGCTACAAGATGATTGCTTGAAAATCTGTTGCTTACTTCTTCCAACCTACGACCGCTAACGCTGAAACTTTTGCCCTTCGGTTCAGGTGTAACCTCTTTAGTTTGTTCGACAACTTCAACTGGAGGAGAAATTTCTGCTACAAATTGCTTGACAATTTCTTCACTGTCCAAGTTCAAAAAGTTTGCGTAATTTCTTACAAATCCTTTCGCGTAGACACGACCAGGCATTTTGTCGTATTCGCCGCTTTCAATCGCTTCTATGTAAGAGGCACGAATACTCGTACCTTCTTCAATTTCTGGAATAGTCATTCTTTGACGTTCACGTTCTTCACGTAATATATCGCCTACCATTGAGTTCAACTCCTTTCAGTCTTTCAGTTTTTGTATTATACACAACAAATTTTGTAAAAGCAATTAAATTCACGTTTCAGCAAATTTTTTCAGCCAAATTCCAATTTGAAAAATTTTCAAAAAAAATAGCAGTACATTGACTGCCAAATTTATTTATATCGCTAAAATTTTTTCATTAGCTAATTTCAAATTCTTAATTCTACATTCTTAATTCTTAATTACGCAGTAGCGACGGCGTGAACGCTGATTTTTCTGCGATAACGACCAAGTCTTTCAAATTTTACTTTACCGTCGATTTTCGCAAAAAGTGTATCGTCATTGCCACGACCGACGTTAGCGCCTGCGTGAAAATGAGTTCCGCGCTGACGAACTAAAATACTGCCCGCCGTAACAAGCGTTCCTTCCTGTTCCTTGACGCCCAAACGTTTAGATTCACTATCGCGCCCATTTCTAGTTGAGCTAACGCCTTTTTTATGTGCAAATAACTGAAGATCAAATTCAAACATTTTTTTCACCTCCAACTGAATTTATTGACGGCAAATTGTGATTGATTGGAGAACCTACGCGGGAACTTTCTGGCGTTAAAACCATTTTGACAGCGTGCGGTACAAGCTTTTCAATTTCGCGAATGCCGATTAACATTGTGCGAAAGACAGCTTCAGTAACTTCATCAGGCGGCGTAGCTAAACGCAGTGAAAGTTTACCGCTAGCAAAATCGCCGTAAAAGTTACGTTTAAGATGTTCGGCAATGCACATATACGCCGCTTGAGCAACAGTCGACACGCCCGCGCAGAAAATATCGGAGCCACGCGGTGCGGTGCCACTATGCCCGTCGATTGAAAAGCCTGTAATTTTACCGTCCGCCTGCGTGTAAATCTCCGCAACAATCATTATTTAGCCCTCAATTTTTTCAATTTTAACTTTCGTGAACGGTTGACGGTGACCCATACGGCGGCGATAATTCGTCTTGTGCTTGTACTTGAAAATGCGAATCTTCGGACCTTTACCGTTTTTCACGACAGACGCTGTAACTTTCGCGCCGTCAACTTTGGGCTGACCAATTTTAACTTCCTCGCCGTCGACAATCGCAAAAACTTCGTCGAATGTGACAGTAGCGCCTTCCTCAACGTTAAGCTTTTCGATAATAATTTCGTCGCCCTCTGCAACTTTGTACTGCTCTCCGCCAGTCTTTATAACTGCGTACACAAAAACACCTCCAACAGATGAACTCGCCAAGTTAGGTACTGAAAAGTTTTAAAACCTAATCTGCGCGGCTTTGTAACCAAAAAAATTTTTTCAGTTGAAGTGAAAGATTAGCATAGAAAAATTTTTTTGTCAATCGTCATTGAATAGATAAATTTGGAAAATTTGACATACTCCCCGAGCCTAAAGGCGGGGGATTCTGCTATCATCAACCAATGCTTAAAAAAATAAGTCTTACAAGGTCTCCTGCATGGGTCGATGCCCCAACCCATATTTTAAAATATTTATCGCAGCATTTTTATCTCGGTCGTGTTCCGCTCCACATTGCGGACAAGTCCACTGTCTGATTTTCAGTTCTTTTACTTCTGAATTTTTATAGCCGCAACAGTGACATATTTGACTACTTGCAAAATATCTATCTACTTCAATTACTTCTACTCCAAACTTTTCAGCCGTGTACTTCAAAATATTTAC
>JAFSUE010000243.1 GCA_017445435.1 Selenomonadaceae bacterium
CTTGAAATTTGACTAAGTGACACGCCGAGCAAATTTATAACGTCATTATCGCTAGCATTTTGTACAAGGTCATTGCCACTGCCCATTGCAAAGAAAAATTCGTCGTAGCCAGCGCCACCAGTCATTGTATCAGTGCCGCCGTTTCCGCCCCATAAACTTGAGCCGCCATTGCCCGCGTAAATTTGATTATTAGCATTATCAGCGCCTATCATAATTTCCGCTTGAGACTTGCCGCGTCCATCAACATTTCCGCCGCCGCTTGCAACGTAAGAATACGCTACAACATTATTATCGCTTGCACTATAGCCGATGAATTTGTCACGCGAATTTTGAATTTCAAGTTGTCCTGAACTGGAATTTACCAAGAACGAACTGCCCTTTAAGTCGAATCCCTTATAATCGCTGTCAAGGCGTACAAGTTCGCCTTGCTTGTAATTGTCGATATATTTATTGCCGCCGCTGTAAGTCCAAGTGTTGCCGCTGATAACAATGTTTGTGCTGTTGTCAATATTCGTCGTGTTAGTAACGCCGCCTTCAACGCTACTGTTAATAATTATCGTACCGTTATTGTTGGAATTATCGTAGTAATCGCCGTAATAATAATTATTTATAATGGTATCGCCGTTGCCATTGCCGCTTGCAACTGTAGGCGTAATTGTTGAAGTGGGCGTTGTAGTTTGAGTTGTAGGCGTAGTTGAAGTAGTTGAAGATGTCGAAGTTTCAACTGTTACAGGAGTTCCGTTAATATTAATAGTGTTACCTACACGATAAACACGAATACTTCCATTGCCAACTTGTATAAGTAAACCACTGTCAGTTCTATCAGCGAATTTTTCAACCGTATAACTTCCTTTTAAAGAAAAATTAACATTAGGAACTTTGAAGTAATACTCATGACCTTGGAACATAACAACATCGTTGCCGTCGCCTTCAGTATAATCAATGACAGAGTCATTCTCGCCGCCGTACCACAATTTTATATAGTCATCACCTGCACCGCCTACGATAGTGGAATATTGACCACCTTCATTGTCAAGTAAATCATTGCCCTCCTCGCCGTAAATAATAGAGTAAGGAGCAGAGTTTATAATTGAATCATTCCCATCGCCAGCAAATATGGTGTTATAACCTTCGTATACTCCGCTTGATTTAATATAATCGTCGCCTTCGCCGCCTATCAAGAAAGTATGATCACCCGAAGCTTGAAGGGTATCCTTGCCTGTACCGCCATCGAGTGTAACAAAGTCACGAGTGTCACGATCGTATTCATTTGGAAGGTAAAAAATAGTTGGAGTTGATTTATCTGACCATAAGTAATCGTCGCCAACGTTACCGTTAATCATAACATATGAATCTTTATTTAAAACCCTGTCATTACCCCTGCCGCCATTTATCGTGACATTGTTTCCTTCATCATTGTTAATCGTATCATTGCCAGCTTCAGCGTTAATCGTTACATTTGAGCCATAATTAGTAATATTATCATTGCCAGACGTTCCACTAACCAACATATTATTATCATTATTAACTATGCTCATAAACGTTCCCTCCTATTAAAGATCCTGTTGCAATATTACAATCTTAAAACTTAATATAAATTTACAATTAATTTAACCTAGAATAAGGGAGTGTGTCAAGACTTTAAAATTAAATCTCAATTAAAAAATTCCCAACCTAATTAAAGTTGGGAATTAATTTTTATGAAATTTATTCGTCATCCGCAAAAATATATTTAAAGGCATCCTCCGCTGTATCGACTGGATAAATTTGCAAGCCTAAATGACCTTGCGGAATATCTTTAGCATTTTCCTTTGGAATGACCAAAGTTTTAATGCCAGCCTGTTTAGCGCCGTAAGCTTTCTCAAAGACGCCGCCGACAGGTCGAACTTTACCTTGCAAAGAAATTTCGCCAGTAACCGCTACGTCCTGCCGAATTTTTTTACCAGTAATCGCGCTGACTAATGCTGATAAAATCGCCGTACCTGCGCTTGGTCCGTCAATATTGCCGCCGCCTATAACGTTAATGTGTACGTCGTAATCGTGAATATCTTTACCTGTGACTTGTCGCAGTACCGATGCCGCATTGAACACTGAATCTTTAGCCATACTGCCAGCCGTTTCATTGAATCGAATTGTACCTTTGCCCTTTTCAGCTGGAAAGACCATTGCTTCAATCTCAATCACCGAGCCGATAAAGCCGCTTACACCTAAACCGAAAATGTGTCCAACCGTTGAAGTACTTGACGCCTTCTTTGTGACGAATTGAAACAGACGGCTAACCTGCGCGACTTCGTAAATATTTTCTTTGGAAATTTTTATTTTTTCATCGTCAGCTTTATTTTGCAACGCCAAACTGTAAGCGTCCGCCAAAATGTTAATCGCCTTGCGCCCTTCAATCGTGTATTCGCTAATCGTCTCTGCAATGCCGTCGTCAAGTTCAACGTTCAACTTTTCAGCGGCATTTTTCACAATCTCAATGATATGCGAAGGCGTCAACGGTTCAAAATAAATTTCTGCGCAACGTGACCTTAACGCAGGATTTATTGAATGTGAATCACGCGTCGTAGCGCCAATTAGTACGAAGTCTGCAGGTGCTCCATTTTCAAAAAGCATTTTAACGTACGGCGGAACTCTTTCGTCAGTTGGGTCGTAGTAGGCAGATTCAAAGTAAGCGCGTTTATCTTCCAAAACTTTCAGCAACTTATTCTGCAACATAATATCCATTTCGCCAATTTCGTCAATGAATAAAATTCCGCCGTGCGCGTCCGTCACAAGTCCTGGCTTAGGTTCAGGGACGCCACTTTCAGCTAAAGATTTTTGGGCGCCTTGATAAATTGGATCGTGAACAGAGCCTAAAAGCGGGTTAGTCATATCGCGAGGATCCCAGCGCAAAGTTGTACCGTCCGTTTCGACAAATGGCGCGTCTTCATTGAAGGGGCTGTAGTCTAAGCCGCGAACAGATTCAAGTACAAGCCGCGCAGCTGTAGTTTTGCCAACGCCAGGCGGTCCATACAAAATTAAATGTTGTGGATACGGTGACGCCAACTTTGCACGAAGGGATTTTACGGCGCGTTCCTGCCCAACAATTTCATCAAGCGTTTTTGGGCGCAAAAGTTCCATGACAGATTGAGTAAGTTTAACTTTGTCAAGCTTTTCAAGATGTTCACGCTTTTTAGCCTCATGCGGCGTTTCAGCCTCAACGCGTTCTTCCTTCAAAATCTGCAACTTAATATCTTTGACGTACTCTTGATGATCTTTTTCAAGTTTTTCAGTAACTTTGCGGTCGATTTTATCTTCAACCTGCCGCCGCGCAATTATATCCGCCATAAGTTCGGACAGCTTGACAATATCGGCGTAAATTTCATTTTTAGTAACTGGCGCGGGACCAAGTGTAGGGTTTTCTTCCAAGATTCGCCGCAAGGCTAAAATTCTTTCGCCAGGATTTTCAGAACGCAAATATCTAAGCGCGTCCATTTTCCCAGCTTGAAGTACAAGTCTGTCCGATCCCATAACTTCAACGACGATTGCATACAGCGCGGAAATTTCGCGGTCTAAGTCAGTTTCTCTGCGCGTAGAAAAATCGACGGTATTTTTTCTACCGCCGAATACACTTTTTATTGATCCAAAAAAATTTTTAAACAAGTAAATTTCATTCCTAATTCTACATTCTACATTCTAAATTCTAAATTCTAAATTCTAAATTCTTAATTCAAATTTACCCTTCGACGACTTCAATTTTCATCTTGACGGAAGTTTCTGGATGCAGTTTTATAACCGCCTCATAAGTGCCAATGCTAGATACTTCATCTGGAATAGAAATTTTCCGCTTGTCGACGTTCAAGCCGTGATTTTGTTTCAGCGCCTTTGCAACGTCACTGCCGCCAACAGAGCCGAAAAGTTTTCCGTCTTTACCAAGTTTAATTGGAATGCGTACACTAATTTTTTCAAGTTGAGCGCCAAGAAGTTTAGCTTCGTCAGCTTCCTGTTGCGCCCTACGAACTTTTGTTTCTGCATTAGTTTTAGCTGTATTTAAATTTGCGGCGTTTGCCTCAACTGCAAGTTTGCGCGGTAATAAAAAATTTCTGCCGTAACCGTCTGCCACATTTACAACGTCACCTTTTGCACCTACATTTTTTACATCTGCTTGCAGAATTACTTTCATAAAAATTTTTCCTCCTTTTAAATAAGACTTGCCCGCAAATTTTGGACAAGCCTTTTTTAGGTTTTAGCTTTTAAGTGCTAGCTTTTAACTTTTAGCTTTTAGGATTTTTTAAAAATTTCGGTCGACTGAAATAGCAATTTCGACGCTGTGCCCCTGCAAGTCCATTGTCACGACTAAATATTTTGATTCACTAATTTTTACAGAAAATCCTTCGCCAATAGTCAAATTCGGCGTGGAAATATCAACGTCCAATCCCATTTGTGTTAAGTTCGTCGCCGCGTTAGCTGAAAGCATATTTGAAAGTTCGCTAATCGCACTTTGCGCCATTGCGTCAAATTCGGGAACAGGCATTCCCATCATCATTGTTGACGCGATAAACCTTGCCGTTTCGTCTGTGATATTGTAGACGACGTTTCCGCGCAGTTGTTTAGTAAAGCCGACCATTACAACTACGCCACGACTTGTCGCATTTTTATTTCTGACCGACATATCAGAACGTTTCGGCGTTTCAAATCCAAGCATCGGCATAACTGCCATGAATGCTTCAATAAACGGGTTCACAAGTTTTGCATCCACGGTATCAGTCTCCTTCCGAAAAGCCGACGTTAATGCAAATATCGCCGAACTCCGTTGCAGCCGTAATTTTGAACGTAACTAATTTTTGAGTAGTCATCTTGACACCCGAGCCGTAAAAAGTACCAGGCGGCGTAATTCGCATTTCTTTATCTTTGAAAATGCCGTTGATTGAAGAAACGCCATGACCTATGAAAATGTTCGACGCTTCTTCAGCCGCTTCATGGGCTTCCTCTTCATCATCTATCTTCGTACCCAACATTTTTTCGGCAAAAGTCATCATTGTATCATCAGTCATATATACAATAGCTCTGCCGTTGGGAGTGCCTGTCAATCCGATTATGATAGCTATACCATTGACTTCCAAATATTTTTTTTCGTACAGTTCAACGGTTGTTTCAACTTGTAAATGAATGAGATTTAAAATTCCTTGCTTAAGAGACGCGGCGAAAGGTTTGGCGTACGATTCGCGCAACATGGCAATTCGACTGATTTTTTCTTGACAGAGTAACATTAACGTATCGATTAAATCGTTAGTGCTAACAGGTTTTTGCAGAAAGGCGCTAATTCCAGCAGCTTTGCCCTGTTCGATTAAGTTAGCGTCTTTCATCGCGCTAATCATAACAATTTTTGCGGCAGGATCAATCGCGCAGATTCGGCGGCTACATTCTATACCGTCAGCGTCTGGCAAATTCATATCCATTGTAACTAAATCAGGGTTGTACTCTTCGTACAGTTTAACTGCTTCAGCGGCGTCCTTCGCCATTGAGACGACTTCAAAGTTAGTTTTAGCCAAATTATTAGACAGCATAGCACGGCTTACCCTTGAGTCGTCAACAATCATCACTTTGACTTTTTCCATAATAAACCACCCGCTTTTCGTTCACTTTTTCGCACTTCGCAAAATGGAAGCGGTAATTTCAAAAAATTTTACCACATCATTTAATTATTGACAAATTTTTTTTTAA
>JAFSUE010000244.1 GCA_017445435.1 Selenomonadaceae bacterium
AGTTTGCATTGCGCTAGCTTGTGCGCCAGTTAAATGTGCCGCCGCCATTGCGGGATTTCTCAACGCGCCATTACGTTGCATTTCCTTAATCATCGCCGCGTCTTCTTCACTAGCGCTAACGTTCGACACGCCGAAAGATACAACTTGCAAGCCGCGCAGTTCGCCCCACTTTTTACTTAAAACTTCATTGAGGGCGTCAGCAATTTCCTGCGTATGACCAGGCAAGGCGCTGTAGCGAATGCCCATTTCAGAAATTTTCGCAAATGCAGGTTGCAACGCCGTCATCAATTCCGTTTTCAACTGCGCGTCAATTTCCGAGCGATTGTAAGTTTCAGTGACGTTGCCGCAAACATTAGTATAAAATAAAATTGGATTGACAATTCTATAGCTGTACGACCCAAAACATTTTATCGCAATGTCAACGTCCAAGCCAATGTTATAGTCGACGACGCGGAAAGGTACAGGGCTAGGCGTACCGTATTTGTTGCCGACAATTTCTTTTGTGTTGAAATAGTAAATGCGCTGATCTTTGCCAGTGTCGCCGCCGAAAGTGAAACGTCTGCCAATTTCATGAAAGACGGCTTGAATATTTTCCGCAAGACTGCCGCCAGAAAAAAGTGACGGTTCAGTATTTTTATCGTAGGTGTATTCGCCAGGTTCCGCGCAGAAGTCGACAACTTTTCCTTGCTCAACAATCATCATACACTGCCCATTGTTGACGGAAATAACTGAACCGTTCGTGATGATATTGTCGTCGCCGTCATTTGAACTCCAGCTATGACTTTTGCGCCGATGACCTTTAGCCGCCAAAACGTCCGCGCTCAAACTGTCGCAGTAAAAAAATTCCTTCCACTGGTCGCCTAACGTACCGCCAGCCGCACTTAATGCCGCTTGAATTAAACCCATTTTCATTGCCTCCTAAGTTTTTTAATTTTAGTTTTAATTCTTGATTTGTATAAATTTTTCCTGCTTGAATGTGTTTTATTAGGAAGTGTTAGCAAATTTCAATTCATAATTTTATTTTAAATTTTTTTAACCTACTTTTTCTTTGGCGCAAAGAAAAAGTAGCAAAAAGAAACATGCCCGCTGAAATCGCATCACGCGATTTGCGCGGGCGGGCGCGCGTCCTTGCGCACCCTTTTCTATTTCAAGTTATTTTAAAATTTAGCTGTCAATCAAATTTGCAATGAACTTCACCGCGTCAGGGTAGCGAAGACCTGGACTCAACAAAAATAAATTTTGCGGCAGGTAGTACACGCGATTATTTTTTATTGCGCCAATCGTCTGCCACGCGGAATTTTCAGCTATAGATTTTTCCATATTGGCTTTAATTTCATTGACGTTGCCCATACTTGTCACGAAAATAATTTCTGGATTCTGCGCGGCAAGCGTTTCCATACTGTACGGTGCGGCGTCAGGATTATTTTCAAGCGGCGTCATACCTGCGGCAACATTTTCCCAGCCGAACATTTTTACAACGCAACCCGCAATACTGCCGTCAAGTTGAACTGTCAAGCCCTGCGCAGTACTGTGAAGAATTGCAACGCGCAAATTTTTTTTCGGCGTACTGTCAAGCACCGTTTTAATTTCAGCGTCCATACCGTTTATAATTTTTTCGCCAGCGTCGACGTTTTCAGTAAGTTGGGCGAAAATTTTTACTTCGCGTTTAACGTCGTCATAAGTTTTCATATCGAGTACAAGCGCGGGAATTTTATTTTGCTCCAGTACGTCAAGAAGTTTTTCATTCATACCTTTATTGATGATGACTAAGTCAGGCGTACAGGCTAAAAGTTTTTCAACGTCAATTTGGTAGACGTGACCGACGCTTGAAATATCTTTCGCCCAATCAGGCATATTATTTTTTGAATCGGGACGCCCAACAATATTTCCGCCGACTTCGTGTAAAGGTTCAAGAAATGACGCGGAAGTTACGGCAATTCGTTCAGGCTTTTTCTCAAGATAAATTTTTCTGCCAGCGTCGTCATCAATTATCGCAAAAACTTTATCAGGAACGCTTTCAACTTTTTCAGCGCCGCAACCTGTTAAAAAAATTATGATGAGCGCCGCAATTAAAGTAAAAAATTTTTTCAAAGTCATTATCTCCCACTAAAAAAATTTTTCAATCGCCTTTAATACGCCGTCGTGATCGTTATCGTCCGTCACGAAGTCAGCAATTTTTTTAATTTCGTCATTCGCATTGCCCATAGCTACGCCAACGCCAGCCGTCTGCAAAATTTCATAATCGTTAAAGCCGTCACCAATCGCAACGCATTCATCGACGCTGATTTTCAAAACGTTGCAAAGTTCACGAAGTCCCGACCCTTTAGAAATATTTTTTGGCGACGCTTCCAACGCCGTACCTTCAGCAAAAATTAAGTTCAAGCCCGAATCTTTCATACGCTCAAAAGTTCTGTCAAGTGATTCTTTGTCACGATGATATAAGTTGACTTTCAAAACTTTTTTGGGATTGTCAAGCACAAATTTTTTTAAATCGTCACAGCGCGTACAAATTCGCTCAAACATACTTTGATAAATGCCCATTTGAAATTTTTCCATTTGCGAAATATATTTTTGGCTGGTAATGGAATCATTCAGCGTCAAAAGATGAATCATTGCGTCTTCGTCAAGTCCAGCGTCGATAAGTTCCAAAATAAAATTTTCTGGTACGGAATGAATTGATAAAGCCTGCGCGGCTTTAAAATCGTAGACAATGCCGCCGCTTATTACAATTCCATAGCTAACGGCTTGAAATTCTTTTTTGTAGTCGGCAATTTCGGCAAGCGCACGCCCAGTTGACACTACGACGTAGACGCCGCGCCTTGCAAGTTCGTCAAGCTTATCGATTGTCGCAGGCATAATTTTTTTGTCTGACGTTAAAATTGTCCCGTCCATATCGAACGCAAAAAGTTTGTACTTCATAAATTCCTACACCCTACCTCCTACTTTCTACACCCTAAAACTATAATTACCACGCGAAAAGCCCAGCAATTCCCGCGCTCATAAGTGAAACGATTATTCCCGACAAAATCATAAATTTTACATTTTGTGAAATTAATTCATTCTTTTCAATGTCAACAATTCCTTTGAAAGTGCCGACCAATATTCCGACCGTCCCCAAATTTGCAAAACTTGTAATAAAGACTGTCAACACGCATTGCATATGGCGGCTGAAATTTTCCATTAACGGCTGCGCTTGCAACATCACAACAAATTCATTCGTCACTAACTTTGTACCCATAAACTCCGCCAGCTGAAATGCTTCGCCGCTTTCCAATCCAAGACACCAAGCGAATGGAAACATTATGACGCCGAGAATTGATTCTAAACTTACGGCGGGATGAATTAATGCAAGCGCTGCATTAGCTAATTTCGCCAGCGATACAAAAGCAATTACCATTACCGTCACGATGAAAACTAATTTTCCCGCGCCGATAATCGAATTGCTTAAAAATGCGAAGAATGGAATTTTCTTTTTTATATTTGTGTCAACGGAAGTAACGTTGTCTTCCTCCGACGAAATTTGCACGGGATATAAAATGTGTGCGATCATAAGCGCATTTATGACGTTTAGCGGAATAGCCGTCAATACAAATTCTGCGGGCATCATTTGAATATAGCTACCGACAATCGCGGCTGAAACACAACTCATTGACATTATGGCAATGACAACTGAACGTTGCTTAGAAATTTGTTTCAGTTGCGTTGCAGTGACGGCTTGAACGTCAGGGTTGCCAAGTACGACCATTGCGACGGCAAAAAATGATTCAAACTTCGGCATTCCCGTTATAAAACTTAGTGCGCGTCCAATCCATTTTATGATGAACGGCATAATCCCAAAGTAATTTAAAATGTCGAAGAATGGCACAATCATAAGCAACGGCATAAGCGCACCAGTAACAAAATTCATTTGCGGCACGTTGACCCAGTTGGGAATGGCAAAGGCAATTCCTTCGTAAGCAATGCTGATTATTGACGTGAACGCCGCCGCCGCTATGACGATAAATTCTCTGCCAATGGGGAATGACATTAAAAACCAGCCGACAAAAATATTTAATGCTAAAAGCCGCGCCACAGATTTTTTATTTATCGCCTTTCTGTCTTTCGACAAAAGTATTGCGATTCCCAAAAATACAGCAATTCCGATAATGTTTATAACAATCATCAATAGTACCACCTCCATTTTAGCTTTTAGCTTTCAGAATTTTTTTCAACTCATCAAGGTTGCCAGCTTTAAGCAGTTGCCAAATTTCTGGTGTCAAAAATTCGCGCCAAAATTTTGTACGCGCTTTATCATCGGGCAAAATTTTTTTGACTTCGTGTCTAAGCTCGGCAATACGTTTTAAACCTTCGCCGAAATTTGAATCAAATTCCGCCTCCAACATTTCACGTACAAATTTTGAAAACGCTGGGGAATTTCCGCCAGTCGATACCGTCAATAAAAAATCGCCACGCTGAATTTTCGATGGTACAATAAAATCTCCGTCCGAATCATTAACGACGTTGACTAAAAAATTTTTCGCCCGCGCAGTTTCGGCGGCAATTAGATTGACTTCAATGTCATCAGTAGCCGCAATTAAAATTAGCCCGTCAGAAATTTTATCTGCAGAAAATTTTTCGCGAATCAAAATAATTTTTCCTGCGTCAACAAGTTTTTGAATTTCCGCGCAAATTTCAGGCGCAATGACTTCGACGATCGCGCCAGCGTCAAGCAAGCCGCAAATTTTTCTGTACGCAAC
>JAFSUE010000027.1 GCA_017445435.1 Selenomonadaceae bacterium
AACAGTACGCGGTACGGCTGACGTGAACAATACAATAGTTGCAGGCGTAGGCGCATCCAGTGTCTGGGGCGGCGGCGTAAGTGATGATACGTTCATCGGCAGACAAACCAGCTTGAAGTCTGGCGCAGATACATTCTTCTATGTAGACGGCGACGGTGCAGACGTTATCAGCAACTTCGAGTTCCGTACATCTGAAAATATCGCGACGGCTGATAAGATTAACGTACTTAATACAAGAGTTACTGGCGCAAGCGTTTCAGGACAAGACGTACTTGTCAACCTCACAGGCGATCACGATCGTTTGACGATTAAGAATGCAGTGGGACAAGACTTCCAGCTTGAATACGGCGATGTTGGCTCATTTAATACCTTGACGGCACAAGTAAACTACGATTCGCTTACCTTCGATGGACGTGCGGGCTACTATCAAGCAATCAATAAGAATGCGGCATTAGTGGCAAGCTCCGAAATTGAAAGCGCTGATATTTGGCTGAACAACAACAGAGACTTCAGCGCCAATACCTTCGTGGGCGACTTCAAGGTACTGAATGCAAGCAACGTTGCAGGTAGATCAACGCTTGTCGGCAACTCCAATGACAACACGATTATAGGTAGCAGTGAAAACTCCAGCATGTGGGGCGGCGATCAAGGCGGCAACGATACGCTGGTAGGCGGCGCTGGTGCAGATATGTTCTGGTACGGCAAGAATAACGGTAGCGACACTGTAACGCAAGTTGAAGAACAAGACGTTATCAACCTGTACGATGTCAATATTGCGGACGTTGAAAACTATGACGATTGGACCATTACTAACAATTCAGTATCCTTCAACTTGAAAGAAAGCGCTGGCGGTGGTTCATTGACGATTCAAAGTAACAACGTTGGATTCGGCATCAAGTTTGCGGATGACGGCAACACCTACGCTATCAATCAACGCGACAGATCCTACTACACGAAATAAACTAAGTTTGTACGGCAGGTAGGCGCGACGGCTTAAGCTACGACGACTAACCGCTTTATAAACTCCCTTGAGGGCTTCGACTTCGGTCGAGGCTCTTTTTTTATTTAAATTTAGCGACGGAAAAATTTTTTTGTGGTACAATAAACTTTGAAAATTTTTGAAGGTAATTTTGGCTTGAAGGCGAAATTTTTTCTGTCTTACGAAATATTTTTTGGAGGTCAAACTTGAACGACAAAGATTTTTCTGAACGCGTGCTGGCAGTCATACGAAATAATTTATTCGACATTAAAAAGTTGCTGTTCAATCTTGATGACTGCGTTTCTACTAAAGAGTTTGAACAATCGCAAAGTAAACTTAATGACGCAAATAATTCGATTGACAAATTGCAAGATGTTCGGGCGAAATTGGAAAAGGAAATTTCAAACAAAAATTTTGAAGTCATCGATTTACTTCGCCAAAATTCCGATTTGAATGGCGACTTGGAGCGGCAATTTGAAGAGATTGAACGGCGGGAAGAAAAATTAAATTCTGCGCGGACTCAAATTGAAGAGTTGTTAGAATCGCTGGAAGAAAAAAAACGTCAACTTGCTGAAAAAACTGCGCGGCTGAATTATTTTGCAGAAAATTATTTGGAACTTGAAAAGGCATATCAATCCTATAGAAATTTGCCTGACGATATAAAATTTTCTTTACGTGAAGTTTTCGGCGCGTCGAATACAGCTACAAGTTTTATGGCAAATTTACTTCAGCAGGGGCATCTTGAAATGCTTTTTGAGTACATCACCGACGCTATAGAAATTGGCGCACCTGATGAAGACGTTGAAAATTTGTTGCGGATTTTCGACTTTGCATTTAAGGCGATAAATGGCGGGCATGATGGCGAAACTTTCACCGTCGAAGTTCAAGCGGAGATTAGTGAGTAGTTAGTAGTTAGTAGTTAGTAGGAAAATTTACTAAAATCTGGGAGTAGATAAAATTTTATGGGTAAAGAAATTGGAATTGATTTAGGGACGACAAATACTGTTGTCTCGTACGTAAACAAAAATGGCAGGATTCGCGCCCTGCGCTACGATAAAAGCGAAATTATTCCGTCTGTGCTGTACTTCCGCAGTCCCGACGAATATTTTATTGGCAGTACCGCAAAAAAACTTTTGGCGCAAAACCCTACAGCTGGTATCGCCAACTTCAAAACGTCGATAGGCGATTCTCAACGCCATGAAATTATTGCTGAAAATGGCGAAACAATTTCTCTTCGTGCGCGTGACGCCGCTAAACTTTTTCTGAATAAAATCGTGCAGGGTATTGAAACTAAGCTTGTAAAAGAATTTGGCGCGGCTAGCGGATTTATTGACCGCGCTGTCATAACCGTACCTGCAAATTTCAGTTCGACGGAAAAAAGCGCCGTTAAAAATGCCGCTACTACTGCTGGGCTGGAAAGTGTCAAGCTTGCCGCTGAACCTACTGCCGCTGCCGTTGCTTACGAAAATTCAAGGGGCGAAGATACCGACGAAATTATTTTAGTCTACGACTTTGGCGGCGGTACGTTTGACGTTTCAGTCATTCAGAAAAATCAAGGCGCATTTGAAGAAATTACGACTGGCGGAGATAAACATCTTGGCGGAAATCTTTTGACTGAAAAAATTGCTGAAAAGATTTTAGCCGCCGTCAACACAAAATTTTCAACTGAATTTCCCGCGACAGAGGAGGAGTTCGACGAAGATTTACATAAAATTTCAGCCGCCGATTATCGGTTGAATATGAGCGAAATTTGGCGCACTGCTAACCTTATCAAGGAAGATTTGTCCGACGATGAAAACGCTGAAGAATTTTTTAATATCGCCTTGCCCGACGGTAAGTCTGATACATTTGAATTTACCTTGACGCGCGAAGAATTGGAAAATCTTATTGGCGAGTTCATTAACCGTACCGTCGAAATTACGCTTAGGACGATTGAATCTGCGCGGGAAAAAGGCGTTGAAAATATTGGGCGGATTGTACTGGCTGGCGGCAGTTCTAATATTCCGCTTGTAAAAAAAAGTTTGGAAGAAAGCTTGCAGAATCAAGATATAATTTTCAGCGACGACGTATCAACTTTAATTTCACGCGGCGCGACGATTCTTGCGGGACGCTACGCGGAAATGGACAAACTTACTAAACCTATAACTACCGTTCAAATGGGCATTACTGCCACTGAAGGTATGGAATTTGAAAAGTTCCAGCTGATTATACCTGAAGATGAGCCGTTACCTTGTACGAAAAAACGGACGTTTTACCTTTCGCGTGACAATCAACGCCGCCTTGAAATTGACTATTATGAACGCGATATAAAAAATTATCCTGCCGCGAAGTACGGCTACGATAAAGGCGTTGAACAAATTGATTCACTTGTCATTGACAACTTGCCGCCTGATTTAAAAGCTGGAGACGTGAAAGTTGAAGTCACGTTTACCGCGCAACTTGACGGCAGTTTAGATATTAGTGTCGAATTGAAAAATTTGAATGACGAAAAAATCAGCCAAAGTGGAATGACTTTTTCAAAGAAAAGCGATCTTGAATAATGCGTAATTCGTAATTCGTAATGCGTAATGAATATTTACAAGCTACTAGGTGGTGTTGAATAAATACGTAATACAAGCTAAAAACTAAGGAAATGAGCGGCATTTCCAAGCGCCTCTGCAACGTTGGAAAGTCGCAACAAATGGGACGCGGTGAATAGCTTAAATTACTGAAAAGTTATTCGTGGGCGCACAAATGCCGCAATGTTTTCTTTTGCTTCTTTTCTTTTGCGCCAAAAGAAAAGAAGTTTAATAAAAAAATTATTTATTCAACACGATCTAGATACAAGCTACCAGCTAAAATGGAGGTAAATTTTATATGGAATTTATTGGTTTAATCGGTCTCATTGGTCTAATCGGATTTTTCGGTAAGAGCGGCTTTAATGAAAAGATTGACGAAATTAAAAGCGAACTTGCTAAAAATAATGAAAAGGTTGAAAATCGCGTCAGCAACGTTGAAAAAATTGCCAACGCCGCCAGCAGTAAAGCTAATGAATTGAACACGGAAACTCAACATTACGCTACAAATATTGACGTGCAAAATTTGTCTAAAAGAATTAGTGACGTTGAAAAATCTAGCGACGCTAAAAAAATTTCCGCGATTGAAAATCAAATTGCCGCCTTGCAAGTCAATTCTAATGAAGTCACGCAGACTAACGCCGAATTGCAACAGGGCTTGAAAAATCTTGAATCAAAAAATTTCGACGAAGCTTTACAAAATCTCGGCGGCAGTGTTCAAAATCTTTTCGATAAACTTCACCAGATCGCCGACAACTGCAAAATCTTCGACGAAAATTTTAAAGTTCTCGGTGCAAGTACTCAAAATCTCGAAAATAACGCCAAAACTTTCGACGAACGTATAAAATCATTAGAAGAGCATCAAACGCCCGTTGTAGACGATTCTGCGCAGTCTGACAGGCTTACTACGATTGAGGAAGAGCAGAAAGATTTGTCACAGAAAATTGCTGACTACAACGCCGTCTTACAAAAACATCACGTGGCACTTGTTCAGTGGAAAAATAATTTCGGCGCGATTCAAAATACTTTCAACGCCATTCAAACAACTTTTGAAGACAATAAAAAAGCGTTCAACGCGTTGCAAAGCCGCCTTACTGAACAGGAAAATTCTTTTGCCGACTTCAAAGAAAAATTTGATACGCAGTCTGGCTTGATTGATTCGTCTCAACAAAGTATCGGCGAACTTGAAAAAACTATTGCTGACTTCAAGGCGAAGTTTGACGCGCAGTCAACCTTGATTGATTCGTCCCAACAAAGTATTGGCGAACTTGAAAAAATTTTGGCGGATTTTAAAGCTACCTTCGACGTGCAAGAAAAAGTTTTTGCCGAGTTCAAGGCTAAATTCGACGCGCAGGACAAGGCGCTTGATTCCGTCCAAGAAAGTATTAGCAAGTTTGAAGAAATTTTTCAGTCGTTGAAAGAGAAAATGTATTTGACGATTGAAAACTTTGACATCAAACAGACTGGCAGAATTTTTTTCACGAATAAGCCTGACGAAGTTTTTCAAAATCTTAAAATCGCCAGCAACTTGACAGGTATAACTTCCTTCCTTGAAAGTTCCAACTACGAAAAGAAAGAAAATTTTATTCGTATCGTTGAAAATTACCGCCAAAATCTCAAGAAAGTTTCCGATAAAGTTCGCCGTCACAAGTTCAATGAAGATGCCCTTTCAGAGGAAGTCACTGACGCTTTCTTCAATACGCTGTCAAAATTTTTCTTAGCGACAATTCCAATTTCAATTTATCGCGGCGCACGTCAAGAAACAC
This sequence comes from Selenomonadaceae bacterium, assembly GCA_017445435.1. Taxonomy (GTDB): domain Bacteria; phylum Bacillota; class Negativicutes; order Selenomonadales; family Selenomonadaceae; genus Quinella. Next base: position 5,301 of record JAFSUE010000027.1, read on the forward strand.
TTGAAACGCTTGACGATAAAGCGCACGAAGACGAATTTAAATTCTACTCCGCCTTCCTCACGAAAATTAATGAATATCTTGCCGCTTGCCAAGTTTACACTGTACAGATTCTGCCGAAAAATGTTATAACTTCCAGCGATATTGACAGAATGAGCGTAACGCGCAAAGAAACTTCCAATGAGGCGGAAGATAACGTTATTGATGAAGTAGAGCGCTTGCCGTACTATATGGACTATTTGACGGAGAGCGGCGAAGTTGAAAATTTCTGTTCCGAAGGTAAAATGGTTGTCTTGAAGTTTGACGGTGGCGCACAGTGAAAACTTACGTCGGAATTGACTTTGGCGCGTGCTACATTAAGGCGGCGAAAATTTCCCCGCAAATTAAGCGCGTCCAGCCTATCAAATTGAATATGAACATTGCGGGCGGCGTTGCCATACCTGCCGCGATTCTGTACGACAAAATTAACGGCGAAGTCGAAGTTAAAGTTGGTGAAGGCGCACAAGCTAGCGTTGACGTTGAAAATAAAATTTCGCGCTTGACGCCTAAACTTGCCGTGAAAAATTGGAGCAAGTACATTCCCAACCTTGACGCTAAAATTTCAGCCGCCGACGCGCTAAAAGATATTTTTGCCAAAATTTGGCGTCACATTGCCAATCAAGCCGCGCGTGATGAAAATTTTGACGTGACGGTTACTGTACCAGCCGCCTTTTCAGATGTGCAGAAAAAAATTATTCGGCAAGCCGCCATTCAAGCTGACGTGCCAATTTCGACGATTATAACTGCGCCGTTCGCAGAAATTTTTTCACGTGAAGAAATTTTTCAAGACGCCGCGCAGATTGTAATGATTTTTGACTTTGGCGCGACGACGCTTGATGTTACGTTGTTTGAACTTAGCCGTACCGCGAAAACTTTCAACGTGACGGAACTTTCAGCGGCAACTTTAAATTACGGCGGCAAAAATATTGACGAATCCATTTTAAAAAATATTTTTTGGACGAAGTACGCGGACGAAGTTAAAATTTTTCGCGACAAGCCATTTGAACTGATGACGCTGATTGCCAGTATGAAGGAAGAAATTTTTCTTGATGAGGAAGAAATTTCAAGCGGCAGTTTGATTGACGGCAAGGGCAACTTGTACGAATTTGAATTGACGCGGCAGGAAATTTTCACGGCGATTGAAAGGGACGGCGTCAAAGAAAAAATTATCGCGATGCTTGATGATGTACTGGACGACGCAGGAATTTCAGCTGAAGAAGTTGTGGCGGTTGAAGTTAGCGGTGGTACGTCGTCGATAGAGTATTTTTTGGATGTTCTGGAAAATTATTTTGGTGAGGAAATTTTTGACGCTGAAAATTTTGAACGTGATGAAATTACGCTCGGCGCGGCGATTGGTGCGGCTAGGTATCGCAAGTTGACTGATGAAGATAACCTGCGCGTCAAGGTGAAAAATGTTGTTCCCTGCGGAATTTACATTCAACGCGGCGAAAAATATTTGCGTTGCATACGGCGAAATGAACTGCGCGGCTTTATCACGCCGTACAAGCCGATTTCTACTGATGAGCTGAAAAAAAATAAGTGGCGGCTGTCAATTTATCAAAGTTTTTGCAATGAAGTTGAACTGCCTGCCGAAAGTGGCGACGCAGTTTATATTGGCGACGTTAAGATTGATTCGGCGTTGTACGAAACTGAAACGATTCTTTTTAAAATGCAAGTCAACGCGGCGGGTCAAGTCTGCGTAAAATTTTTTGAAGATAGGAATGTCAACGGCAGATCAAAAATTGTTTTTGTCGAAGAAAGAGTTTTAGTGAGTAGTAAGTAGTGAGTAGTGAGTAGTGGAATATTTTACTACTAACCACTCACTACTAACTACTGACTGAAAAGGAGTATATTTATGGTTGAAATTTTTGTAGGAATAGATTTAGGTACGACAAATACTTTGGCTTGCCATTTAAAACGCGGCAGACCAAATTTCATACGCTTTGCAGGTAGCGGCGAAATGTTGCCTTCCGTCCTGTACGTCGACGAAGATAAAAATATTTTTGTCGGCGAAAAGGCGAAAAAGCGCGGCGTTATCGACCCGCTTAACGTGATTCGTTCGTCAAAAACTTACATGGCGGACTTTGAAAAAACTTGGACGGCGCACGGTAAAACTTTCACGCCTACTAAAGTTGCCACTGAAATTTTGAAGGAAGTTAAGCGGCAAATTATCAAAAAACTTCATTGCGACGAAGACACCGTAATAAGCGCAGTTATCACCGTTCCCGCGTACTTCACGGCGAATCAAAAGGACGAAACTAAAAAAGCTGGCATTGCGGCGGGATTTAACGTCCTGCAGATTATCACTGAACCTATGGCGGCGGCAGTTGCAGTTGTCCACGAATTGGGACTTGATGAAAAAATTTTTGTGGTGGACTTAGGCGGCGGAACTTTTGACATCAGCGTTTTGCAGGCGGATCAAAAAAATCGTACCTATCGAGCGTTGGACATTGACGGCGACAGAAAATTGGGCGGTGACGACTTCGACGCGCTGATTTACAACTACTTCATTGAAATTATTCAGAATGAAACAGGGCTTGACCTTTCCGCGCAGAAAAATTCCACGCTTGACTACAATGAATACTATTCAATGAAAGGGCGCGTACTTGAAGCCGCTGAAGACGCCAAAATTGCGTTGAGTGAGCAAGAAACATACACTGCCGACTTGATGAATTTATTTCAGCACGACGGCAAAACTTACGACTTCACCGTTAATTTGACGCGTGAAAAGTTCAATGAAATTTGCCAGCCGCTGTATGAAAAAATTACTTCGCGCATAAATAAGTTTATTGAGAATAGCGACAAGTTCAAGCTTGATGAAATTGGCACGGTAATTTTAGCTGGCGGTAGTTGTCACATTCCGAAGGTTAAAGCTGACGTTGAAAATATTTTTGGCAAGCGTAGCGATACGCAACTTGACTTAGGAACTTTAGTTGCGGTTGGCGCGTGTTTTGTAGCTGAAACGTTTAGCGGCGTTAAGACGGAAATTGATGAGCCGCAGGAAAAATTTGAAGATATAATTTCACATTCACTTGGCGTTGAAGTTTTGGCGGCAGACGGCGTTAGTAAAGTTTTGTCAAAGATTATTCGTAAAGGCGACGTTTACCCCTGCGAAAAAACTAAACTTTACACTACGACTATGGACGAACAGACGACCATTCCAATTTACATTTACGAAGCGGGCGCGGATTGTGAAAACATTGCTGACATTGACGCGCACGAATTTTACGGCGATTTGTCACTTGAGATTGAAGAAACGGCACCTGCTGGCGTTCCCGTCATCAACGTTACTTTCAGCTACGATAAAAGCGGTACGCTTGAAGTTACGGCGCGTGACGAAAAAAGCGGCGTCAACAAGTCCATTAAAATTAAAAAAGGTAGCCGAGAAAATTTTTAAATAACGTCGTCAGGTAAATTCGGCGGAAGTTTGCCGATAAAATAATCTTCCAGCAAATTCCAAATTTCAGCACTTGTAAAATTTCCTTCGTAAATGTACGTAAACATTTTAACGGAAATTTTATGACGTTCAGCAATGGCATCAAGTATCCTGTTGCGATACCAAATGCTTTTATCCAAAAAATTTTTTTCAAGTTTCCAATCTGCCCTATATGAATGAAAATTTGGCTGTTCGCGCCACCTGTCATATTAAACGAAAGCGCACCCATTGCCTCCAAAATTCCAAGTGTTGCGCTGTATTCTTTGGCTACGGAATTATTAACGTCCGTCAAATAAAATTGATTTTCGCACGTACCTTCAAAAATTTTTCCGATAAGTTGTTCAGTACGTCCAAAAAATGAATTGACCGTCACGGTAAAAAAATATTTAACTTGTCCTCCGCCAAAAGTTTTTGTGCCGAACATAGGATTCATTTTTTTACTACGAAGGCGCATACAAGCCGACATTGCCGCCATAATAATTTCACAAATACTTTGCGTCTTGTACTTGTTAATGCCGCACTGTTCGACAAGATTTTTAACCATATCGTCGACTGACAAATATTTTCTCAAAGGAATGGCGGCTTTAATAAATTTTTTGAAGGCAAGCCACAAAGTTTTAAACTTTTCCATAAAGTTAGCCGCAAAATCTATCGTGACACATAACACTGGATGTAGCGGATATTTTTTATTAAATTCTAAGCCGTCATTGTTGGAGTACAGAAAATATTTGAACTGCGGGAAAGTCATTTGCTGATAATCTTGCCGCCAAATTGTTTTGAGATTGACGCGGCAAATTACTTTTTCTATTCAGCTTGTAATAACTTTCGAACTACGTTTATTACTACAACCACCTTTCAAAATAAAATGTCTGTACCCCGACTCAAAGTCATCGTTGCCGTTCCATATTGTTATCGTGTCGTGCCCGATAATTTTGGTTCACTGATAACGGAACTGAAATAAGTCGGTAAATTACCTTAACAATTTATTTGTGTCTATCAAATTTAAATTCAATTATTATACGTATTACGCAATAAAAATAATTCGCGTATGTCGTCGGTTGAAGTTTTCATTTCTTGGGCGATAAGTTCAAGCCGCGCAGAAAAATTTTCTTCCTGAAAACTGAATTGATTGTCCAATTTATTAACTTTATTGATTGATTCAAATAGATGTACGGGCAGACGAATAGTAAATCCCGTGTCGTAAATCGCTCGCGCTATGGCTTGCTTAATCCACCAAACGGCATAAGTAGTAAACTGCGTTCCTTTTCTAAAGTCAAATCTTTCAACCGCTTTAAGCATACCAAGCGTACCTACTTGCTCTAAATCTTCAATGGTGAAATTATGCTTAAAAATTCTGTCGTAACGTGCCGCGTACTTTAAAACAAGTCGCCGATTTTTTACAAGTAAATCGTGTAGCGCTTGCCTATCGCCATTTTGCGCCAATCGTACAAGCACG
>JAFSUE010000245.1 GCA_017445435.1 Selenomonadaceae bacterium
CGATAATTGATTCAAAGGCGTCCTCCAAATTTGAATCGCGATCGCTACCGCCAGTAGATTCTTCGCCGTAATCGAATAAAAGTTTATCGCCTATTTTCAAACGTCTAGCGATTTTAGCTAAAGTAGCTTGACAAACGACGCTTGCACGAAGTTTAGTTAAATCGCCTTCGGAGAGTGAAGGAAATTTTTTAAAAATGTAAGTGCTTGACGCCAATTCCAAAACGGCATCACCCATATACTCAAGCTTTTCATTGTCGTTAAAAACTTTACCGTAACTGCGCGAATATGAACTGTGAGTAAGCGCGATATTTAAAATTTCGATTCGATTAAAAGTAACGCCGATTTTTTTTTGGAAAGCATCTAAAGTTCGACGGCGCGGCGCGTCAATCGGACAACTTATCAAGCCGTCGTAAAGCGGAATAGTTTTTTCAGTTAAAACTTTTGGAATTAATTCTTCCTTATTTTTTTTTGACAAAATTTTTCCGCCTTCCTAATCGGCAAATTTTTTGAAGACAAGGCAAGCGTTATGACCGCCGAAACCGAAAGAATTTGAAATGGCGACGTTTACAATTTTATCCCGCGCAGTATTCGGCACGTAGTCAAGGTCAAGTCCTTCGTCAGGCGTTTCATAGTTAATCGTAGGCGGCAAGAAATTTTCTGAAATGGCTAAAACGCTGGCTATAGCCTCAACGCCACCAGCCGCGCCGAGCATATGACCTGTCATAGATTTTGTGGAGGAGACGGCAACTTTATAGGCGTGTTCGCCGAAAACAGCTTTAATTGCCTTTGTTTCGCCTTCGTCGTTAAAATGCGTGGACGTACCGTGCGCGTTAATGTAGTCGACATCAGCAGGAGAAATTTTAGCGTCATCAAGTGCAAGCTGAATACATTTAGCTTGAAATTCGCCTTCAGGAGCGGGCGTTGTGATATGGTAAGCGTCATTATTTCGACCGTAGCCGATAATTTCCGCGTAAATTTTAGCGCCACGATTTTTAGCATGTTCAAGACTTTCAAGCGTGACAATTCCCGCGCCTTCGCCAATTACAAAACCGCTACGATTTTTATCGAAAGGTCTTGATGCGTGGTGTGGATCGTCATTGTGATCTGCGCAAAGAGCTTTCATAGCCGCGAAACCTGCAACGCCAGCTTGTGAAACACTTGCTTCTGCACCACCTGCGAACATTAAATCAGCTTCGCCACTTTGAATTACGCGGAAGGCATCACCAATGCAATTTGTACCAGTCGCGCAAGCAGTCACGACGCAAGCTGAAGGTCCATGAACGCCGAGCGTAATTGCAATTTGCCCAGTCGCCATGTTCGCAATCATCATTGGAATGAAAAATGGGCTAATCTTCGACGGACCTTTAGCAAAAAGTTTTTGGTACTGATTATGAAGAGTTTGCATACCGCCGATACCTGCGCCGACAAAAACGCCAGCACGTTCGCGATTAATTTTTTCAAGGTCAAGCGCCGCGTCGTCAAGTGCAAGTTTAGCCGCCGCTACTGCTAATTGCGCGTACCTGTCCATACGCTTAGATTCTTTTTTGTCGATAAAGTCATCTGGATTAAAATCTTTGACTTCGCCAGCAATTTGTGAATTGTATTCGGCAGGATCAAATTGCGTGATTCGTTCGATACCGTTTCGACCTTCGCGCAGTCCAGCTAAAAAATTTTCCTTACCTGTACCAATCGGCGTAATTGCGCCTAATCCAGTTACGACAACTCTATTTCCCAAAATAAATTCTCCTTTCAATGCTAGCTTGTAGGAAAATAATTCTACATTCTTAATTCTTAATTCTTAATTCAATTAAACCGCTTCGGCTTCTGTGACAAGCTGACCAATAATTTCTTTAACCGATAAAATTTTTTCAATGCGCGGCATATATTCACCAGTAAATACAAGCCCCGTTTCAACGTCGCCTTGCTGTGCACGAGTCAACGCACGGACGATACAGAAATTATGTTTGCAAGCTTTAAGGCAAGAATCACAAACTTTAGGCGGAACTGGACCTTCCATTACGCGCTTAGAAAATGGCGTACGAACTGCACGACCAGGCAAGCCGACGGGACTTTGAATGACTACGACATCTTCAGGACGTGACTTGAGATAATATTCTTTCAAACTTGGCGCGGCGTTGGATTCGACGCTTGCCGCAAATCGTGACCCCATTTGTACGCCGTTAGCGCCCATATTCAGCATTTCGATAATATCTTTGCCATTAAGTACGCCGCCAGCCGCTATGACAGGAATTTTAACTGCGGCACGTATCGGCGGAATAAGTTCACGTGATGAAATGTCTGTACCTAAATGACCGCCAGCCTCTTTGCCTTCGACGACGATAGCCGCCGCGCCGAGCTTTTCAGAAATTTTTGCAAGCCGTACTGACGATACGATTGGAACTATAGGCGTTTTAGATTCTTTGCCGAGTTCAAAAATATCACGTGAAAAGCCAGCGCCAGCGACGATTAAATCAATTCCCGCGTCAATCGCCGTGTTGACGATACCTGCGAAGTCCGACGCCGCTACCATTATGTTTATGCCAATGACGCCTTTTGTTAATGAACGCGCTAATTTTATTTCGTAGCGCAATTCAGGATGAGTCATTCCCGACGCCGCAATTAAACCTATGCCGCCTTCATTAGCGACTGCCGCCGCCAGCCGCGCAGTTGATAGACGAATTGCCATTCCGCCTTGAACTATCGGTATTTTTGCTGTCTTTGTTCCTATTTTAAGTTCAGGAAGTTTCAATCGGCAGACCTCCTTTTTAGTTAGTAGTAAGTAGTGAGTAGTTAGTAGTATTTTTTCCACTACTAACTAGGTGGTGTTGAATAACTAAGTAGAAAAATTTTCAAGCTGAAAAATCACGGTAATTAAGCGGCATTTCCCAGCGCCTCTGTAACGTTGGATTGTCGCAACAAATGGGACGCGGTGTATTGCTGAAATTTATAAAAAGTAAATCGTGGGCGCACAAATGCCGCAATGTTTTCTTTGCTACTTTCTTTTGCGTCAAAAGAAAGTAGTTTAACAAAATTTAAAAATAGAAAGTCTACTTAATCAACACTACCTAATTATTTTAAAAAATCCCGCGAAGAAAATTTTACTTCACGGGATTAAATCCAAAAACTTTATTCGCAAAAATTTTATCTGCGGTTTATTGAACTTCTTCGATATACTTAACAACGTCTTCGACGGTTTTAATTTTTTCAGCTTTTTCATCGGGAATTTCAATATTGAACTCTTCCTCAAAAGCCATAATAAGTTCAACAATGTCAAGAGAATCTGCGCCAAGGTCATCGACGAAAGTTGAAGACATTTGGACTTCATCCGCCTCAACTCCGAGCTGTTCCACAACAATTTTCTTAACCTGGTCAAAAGTCGACACTACAAACTCACACTCCTCAAAAAATTTTGCGTTTGTACTTTTCGCTTAAAAGTTTAGTTCTACTAAAAATTTATTTTACCAGCCACTAGCTACAAGCTACCAGCTAGAAATTTACATAGCCATTCCGCCATCAACCGCGATAACTTGCCCTGTGATATACGCCGCTTGATCAGATACTAAAAACGCTACAAGGTTTGCAACGTCTTCAACGTCGCCAATTCGTCCAGCAGGTATGCCCTTCAACAGTTCATCTTTGACTTTGTCGGAAAGTACGTTTGTCATATCCGTTTCGATAAAGCCAGGCGCAACCGCATTGACAGTGACATTTCTAGCGGCAAGTTCTTTAGCCGCAGACTTCGTAAAGCCGATAATTCCAGCCTTAGCCGCCGCATAATTGGCTTGACTTATGTTGCCAGTAATGCCGACGACTGACGAAAGATTTACAATCCGTCCACTGCGCTGTTTCATCATAATACGCGCTACAGCCTTTGTGCAGTTAAAGACACCTTTTAAGTTCGTGGCAATAACTTCGTCAAAGTCCGATTCGCTCATCTTAATTAAAAGATTGTCCCGCGTAATTCCAGCGTTATTGACAAGAATATCAAACGTTCCAAAATTTTCTGTCACAGTCTTAACGATTGACTGAACCGTTTCAAAATCTGCAACGTTGCCTTGAACTAAGATAGCCTGTTCGCCATTCGATTCGATAGCCGCTTGAACTTCCTGCGCCTTAGCTAAGTTGCCAGCAAAATTTATCGCGACTTTTGCGCCGAGACTTGAAAGTTTCAATGCAATAGCACGCCCAATTCCGCGTGACGCACCAGTTACCAGTGCAGATTTACCTTTCAAAAATTTTTCCAAAATTTACGCCTCCACGCAAAAATATAGCACAAACACTTTGACTTGTCCACTTTTCTAAGAAATTGAAAATTTTCTAAAAAATAATTTTCAAATTTCCATTAAGTTTTCAATCTTTGTCAACGAGTTCCATTAAGACCATCGGAGCGGCATCGCCACGACGCGGACCAAGTTTCAAAATGCGAGTGTAACCGCCTTCACGATCGCTGAACTTTTGCGGCAACTCTTCAAAAATTTTATGGACGACTTCGACGTTAGCCACCATTTGAATGGCTTGACGACGAGCGCTAAGATCGCCGCGTTTGGCAAGCGTGACGACCTTGTCAGCAAATTTGCGAAGTTCCTTAGCCTTAGCTTCGGTAGTTTCGATTTGCCCGTAAGTGAAAAATGCGGCAAGGAGCGACTTAAACAGTGCCTTACGTGCGCCGCTGTTCCTGCCGAGCCTTCTATAACTCATCTTTAAATCCTTTCTGAATGTTAGCTTTTAGGCTAAATCATTACGCATTGAATTAAATGTCTTCAGTGTTGACGTGAACGCTAGGTTTCAGCGACAAGCCAATATCTTCAAGTTTCTTTTTAACTTCATCAAGTGACTTTCTGCCGAGATTGCGTACCTTCATCATATCTTCTTCACTCTTATTGACGAGATCGCCAACAAAGTCAATTCCTGCACGTTTCAAGCAGTTGAACGAACGCACCGAAAGATCCAAATCCTCAATCGTCATGTCCAAAATCTTGGAAGTTTTATCTTCAGGAGTAGATGAAGGCGTTTCAGATGAAGCTTGCGCTTGCGGTTCTTCCTCACTGACAAAAATTTCCTCAACTAAGCCTTGCATGCTCTGGAAAAGTTTTAAACGATTGATAAGCGTTTCAGCCGCCTTAGCAACTGCTTCATCGGGCTTAATCGTGCCGTTTGTCCAAACTTCAAGAATCAGTTTGTCGTAGTCCATTTCATTGCCGACGCGGGTATCTTGAACTTCATAGTTGACGCGCAGGACGGGTGAAAAAATTGAATCAATCGGAATAACGCCAATTACGTCGTCAGGACGTTTATTTTTTTCTGCTTCGACGTAGCCAAAATTTTTTTCGACGCGCATTTCAATATGCAGTTGCCCATCTGAATTTAAAGTGGCTATGTGCAAGTCAGGGTTGACAACTTCCACGTCAGCGCCGCAGATAACGTCAGCACCAGTAATTTCAATATCAGTACCAGTTGCGCTACGATTTTTTCGCGTTTCATCGGAATCAATTCTTATAATATGGCGCGATTCTTCGTCAGGATTTTCTGGATTGACAATGCCCGTACCCACGATTTTTAAACAAAGTTGCTTAATGTTCAGCACAATGTTTGTAATATCTTCGCGAACGCCAGGCAAGGTAGAAAATTCATGCAGGACGCCATCAATTTTTATGGACGTGACTGCGGCACCTTCAAGCGACGCTAACAACATACGACGCAGACTATTTCCGATTGTATGACCATAGCCGCGCTCAAGCGGTTCACAAGAAAATTTGCCGTAATCTGCGCGAATTTCAACTGTTTCAATCTTCGGCTCAAATTTAGATTTTTCATTGTCTGCCAAGAGTATTGCCCCTTTCATTAGGGATTAGGGTTTAGGGGTTAGGCTAAAATCTAATCCCTAAAACCTATAATTACGCACTACGCATAAAATAGCAGACTGATTATCTGGAGTACAATTCAACGATTGACTGTTCATTAACTGGCACGTCAATTTCATCACGAGTTGGAAAACGTACGACGCTACCTTTGAGATTAGCTTGATCAGATTCAAGCCACGCAGGAGCACTCAACGCGTTATTTGTTTCTTTAAGAATTTTAAAAATTTCCTTGCTCTGGCTTTTTTCAGAAACTGCGATAACGTCACCAGCTTTTATGAGGGCAGACGGAATATCGACGCGCTTGCCATTAACAGTAATGTGACCATGAGTGACGAACTGGCGAGCTTGACGGCGAGTGTTGGAAAAGCCGAGACGGAAAACTACATTGTCAAGGCGACGTTCCAAAAGGATCAACAAATTTTCACCAGTGACGCCAGGCATTTTTTTAGCCTTGTCGTAGTAGTTGCGGAAAGGACGTTCCAGTACGCCGTAAATGAATTTAGCTTTTTGCTTTTCTTTAAGTTGCAGTGCATATTCGCTGACTTTACGCATTGTACGGTGAACTTGACGCTTAGATTTGCGCGAGCGACCGATAAGCGTGGGTTCAATTCCCAATGCACGGCAACGCTTTAAATCAGGTGTTCTATCGATTGCCATTAAATTTTCTCCTTTATTAGCTTTTAGGAATTAGCTTTTAGGAAATTTTCCATTACGAATTACGCATTAAGCATTCCTAATTAAATTAGACGCGTCTGCGTTTTGGCGGACGGCAGCCATTATGCGGAATTGGTGTAACGTCTTTAATCATATTGACTTCAAGACCTGTTGCCTGCAATGAACGAATAGCCGCTTCACGACCTGCGCCAGGACCTTTGACATAAACTTCAACCTGTTTCAAACCATGTTCCATAGCCGCTTTAGCCGCAACTTCCGCCGCTTGCTGTGCCGCAAAAGGTGTACTTTTACGTGAGCCGCGAAAACCTAAACCGCCTGCGCTTGCCCATGAAAGTGCATTTCCGCCTTTATCAGTTATCGTGACAATCGTATTATTGAAAGTGGAGCTGATATGCGCCACGCCGTATTCTATATTTTTGCGAACTTTTTTCTTTGCACGAACTGTTCTTTTCGTTGCCACCTATTTAATCCTCCCTTTTTGGAATTAAGAATTAAAAATTCTTAACTACTCTTTCTTTTTACCTTGTACAAGCTTTTTAGGACCTTTACGAGTTCTAGCGTTGTTTTTGGTATTTTGTCCACGAACAGGAAGACCGAGACGGTGGCGGCGTCCACGATAGCAGCCAATATCAATGAGTCGCTTGATGTCCATTTGAATATCGCGGCGAAGGTCACCTTCTACCACGTAGTTGTGATCAATGACATCACGAAGTTTAACTACTTCGTCATCCGTGAGATCTTTAGTTCTAGTATCGGGATTAATTCCAGTTTCCGCCAAAATTTTCTGTGACGAAGGAAGACCAATACCGAAAATGTACGTTAAGGCGTACTCAATTCTTTTGTCACGGGGCAAATCTACACCAGCTATACGAGCCATAAAAAATTTTCACCTCCTAAAAAAAATTTTATCCCTGACGCTGTTTATGCTTGGGATTTTCACAAATAACCATAACGCGACCTTTGCGCTTAATAATTTTGCATTTGTCGCACATCTTTTTTACTGAAGGTCTAACTTTCAAAGTTCCCGCCTCCTAAACAAGTTGCTAATTTACCACGTTTTTTATATGTTGTCCACAAAATTTTTCATTTTACAAAAAATAATTTTATTTTTCTTCCAACGCAATATTTTCTTTTTTAGCAAATTCGCGAAGTTGTTCTTCCGACCAGCCCGTTGCCTTAAGAATAAATTTGATAGGTGTTTTGACAGACAAAAAATTTTTAATCATTTCTGTTATGTCTTCAACATAACTTTCCGCAATACTTTCTACAAATTCTTCTTCGAGCCATCCAGGCAAATTTTTAGACTGGATATATTTTATTCCTCTTGCTCTGCCTTCTTTGTAAGCAATTCGCTTAATACGAATTAATTCTTCCGAGTCCAACATTACAGTACAACCTCAATGAAGTTTAATCTTCCACGACGTTCAAATTTTCTTTTTGGGCAAATTCAAGAATTTTTTCTTTTGTCCAGCCAGAGACTCTAGCAATTAAATCAATAGGCGCACTTTCGGACAAAAGATTTTTAATCATTTCTATCTTGCCTTCAGCTTTACCTTTAGCTAAGCCTTTAGCTTCACCTTCAGCAAGGGCTTCCATACGCGCTATTCGACGTATTCTCATTTCTTCAGCATACCATGACATATAGTCCACCTTCATTTTGTCGTTACGTTTCACTTCTTCAATTTTTAAAGCAATTTTTTTTGTAAATCGACCTTTGGCGGGTTCTCCTTTAATGAAGTCGAGAAGATTTTTAATATCTCTATGCGGTTTGCCAGTATCACCTTTAGCATTAAGAAAAATTATTGTTGAGCCGTCGCCCAATTCCAAATTTCGCGATTCGACGCAAAGATTTTTAAAGGTGTATGTTTTAAGATTTTCTTTGAAGGGGTCAAAGGTACAGACAAAAATGACGAAAGTTTTCTTTAAATCTTGATAATCTTGACCCTTTTTTATTAAATTTGCCACAAGCATAGATTGATAATAACGCGTCCGATTAGGTAAGCTGTCATAAGGTGTATTTGTCGTCTGCATCTCAATATCGTA
>JAFSUE010000028.1 GCA_017445435.1 Selenomonadaceae bacterium
AAAATGATAAGCTTTATTCGCCAAAATTAATTTTTTGAGGAGAGATCGTAGCCTATGGAAAATAATTTTGGTAATCTTGAAAAAATTGTAATTGATTTTCTACAAGAGGTAATCGCTACAAAGATAATTGATCTTAGCAGTCTTCTTAAACAGATGAAAGCTGAATTTGTTCGGCTTGGTTATCATGAACCCACAAGGCAAGGTGTTGAAAATATTCTCATTTCGCGGCTTGATAACGTTGGCGATTTTATTTTAACAATACCTGCCATTCGTGAAATTCGCATGAACTATCCCTCTGCTTTTATAACGTTGGTTGTACGCAAAGGAGTTTATCCTGTAGCGGAACTTTGCCCCTATGTAAACGAAGTTTTAATTTTCGATGAAGAATCAATTTCTTCAAATGTTTTAGAAATAATTATTAACGCTACAGATTTTGCAAAAAATTTTTTATGGCGTCGGAGTTATGATTTAGCATTTAATTTTCGTTATTGGAATGACATTTGGCGTTTAAATACTTTATTTATGATGTACTTTAGCGGCGCTCCTCAACGTATCAGCTACATAGGCGAAACAATCGATGTACCACAAAAATTAAATCTGACTAATATGTTGTTGACGGATCTTTTTACAATCCCAAAAGAATTTAATCACGACGTTGCAAGAAATTTGTACTTGATAAAAGCATTCGGGTTGACTGTACGAAACACGAACTTAGAATTTTGGTATAATAAGACAGATTTATATAGAGCGAAAAATTTGCTTGGAAATTTTGGTGAAGGACGAATAAAAATTGCCGCTGGAATTGGGGCTAGTGGCGCTCCAAGAAAATATCCTATTGAAAAATATCTTGTCGCCTTCAAAGAAATTATTGCTAAGGGCGCGTCACTTGTACTTTTCGGCGGACCTAGTGAAATTGACGACGCTAAATTTCTTGAAGAAAATTTACCGCGTGAGTTCATTAAAAATGTTGTGGAACTTAAGCCGAGCTGGCGAATTACGACGGCTATCATTTCGCAACTTGATATGTACGTTGGCAACGATACTGGTACGCAACATATTTCTTCAGCGCTGAAAAAGCCTGTAATTATTTTAAGTCGCGTTGCAAAAGATTTTAAAAATTTTTTTAGTAAAGCTACTGAAACACAAATTTATTATCCCTATCAAACAAATTCAATAGTGATTCAGCCCAAACACCAGCTGGAAGCGTGCCGCGCCAATCCTTATTTTTATGGTTGCAAAATGAGTACGTCGCATTGTATTGCGCAGATTGAACCTGCTGAAATTGTTGATGCCTATGTTAAAATGGTCAGCTTTATTCGCCAAGACGTAAAATTTTTTGACGGAGATTTTGAAAAATTTTTAGAGAAGTGATTAACCTATGGAAAATGAAATTGTACTGTCATCTTTACCGCATACGTGGATTTTTGACATTGACGGAACGCTTGTTAAACATAACGGCTACAGGACGCCAGAAGGTGATACGTTGCTTGACGGCGTCGCAGAATTTCTTGCAAGCATTCCAAAACAAGATATGATAATTCTGATAACCGCTCGCCCTGCTGAATTTCGCGAAGTGACGGAAAAATTTTTAGCGGAAAATAATATTCGCTACGACCATATAATTTTCGACGCGCCTGTTGGTGAAAGAATCGTCGTAAATGACAACAAGCCTGACGGTTTAGTTATGGCTTACGCCGTCACACGAACTCGCGATAAATGGGACAAGTTGACGCTGGTTGAAAAATCTTTAAACTAAAATTTGAAGTTCAAGCTGGCAGTTGCTTTTTATATTTTAATTCTATATAATTTTAAAAATTTTTTGTGAGGAAGTTTGTATGGAGACAGAAACATTTGATTTAAATGAAACCGAACTTTATATAGGTTTTGTCGGCGGCGGCGCGTTGACCGAATCAATTATCAACGCCATAAGGGGAAATTTGGTGACTTCATCAAATATTTTTGTTTCCGAACACAAGCGCAAACGTTGTACGGAACTTATCAGCCGTTATCGCGTCAATGCGTCTGTAGGCGTTGAACCGTTCATCGACAAAGTGAAATTGTTGGTTATCGCCGTCAAGCCGAAAGATGCCCCTGCCGCGTTTACTGAACTTCGCAATAAAATCACGTTGGACACCGTAATTATATCTGTTATTGCTGGCTTGAAAATTGAAATCCTTGAAAAATTTTTTCCGCACAGCCCCGTGATTCGCGCAATGCCAAACGTACCTATTCTAGTTGGCGAAGGTATGACGGCTTACACTGTCAACAAAAAAGCTACGGCAACTGATAGAAAACTTGTTGAGCAGTTTTGGTCGTCAATCGGTCGTTCGATTGAGATTGAGGAAAGATTTATGGACGCGGTCACTGGATTAAGCGGCTCTGGTCCAGCTTATGGATTTGTGATGATTGACGCGCTTGCAGACGGTGGAGTTGCCGCAGGGTTGCCACGTGCCGCCGCGATTGAACTTGCCGCGCAAACTTTATTGGGTGCCGCGAAAATGGTTTTGGAAACGGGCGAACATCCTGCCGCGTTACGTGACAGGGTGACAAGTCCTGCTGGTACGACGATTGAAGGAATTAGAGTTTTAGAAAAATGCGGCGTAAGAAGTGCGATGATTGAGGCGGTACTTGCCGCTACTGAAAAATCCCGTGCCTTAGGCGGATGATTTTAATTAAGAATTAAGAATGTAGAATGTAGAATTTATATTGGTAAAGTTTTTAACTTTGTCAATAACCATAAAAATAGGAGTAGTTTAATGAGTGCAAAAATTTTATATGGAAAAGAATTTGCCGCGAAAATTAAAGAATCTGCGCGGGTTGAAGTTGACGACTTGAAAAATAAATTTGGCGTGACGCCTGGTCTTGCCGTTATAATCGTCGGTGAAAATCCAGCGTCGCAAGTCTACGTTCGCAACAAACATAAAACTTGTGAGGAACTCGGTATAAAATCTGAAGTTATCGCAATGCCTGAAACGTCGACTAAGGAAGATTTACTTTCCAAAATTGACGAACTCAACGCGGCGGCTGACATTCACGGAATTTTAGTTCAACTGCCCCTGCCTGACGCGATTAAATCACATTCCGAAGAAATTTTAAATCGCATTGACCCGCTGAAAGATGTTGACGGTTTCCACCCTGTAAACGTCGGAAAACTTGTCACTGGCAGTCCCGCGCTTGTACCGTGTACGCCTGCAGGTTGCCTTGAAATGCTCGACTTAGCTGGCATTGAGATTGACGGTAAACGCGCAGTTATCATCGGTCGCAGTAACATTGTCGGTAAACCAATGCTACACCTTTTAATGGCGCGTCACGCTACAGTTACTGTTTGCCATTCGCATACAAAAAATTTAGCTGACGTGACACGCGAAGCAGAAATTTTAGTGGCGGCAATGGGCAAGCCTAAATTCGTAACGGCTGATATGATTCGGCAAGGTGCAGTTGTCGTCGACGTGGGAATAAATCGAATTGCGCCAAAAAAATTAGTTGGCGACGTTGACTTTGACGCGGCAGTTGAAGTAGCAAGCGCGATAACTCCTGTTCCTGGCGGCGTCGGTCTTTTAACCGTTGCAATGCTTATGAAAAATGTTGTTAAGGCTACAAAGTTGCAGTTGAAAGTTAAAACTTAAAAGCTGTAACCTGCAAGCTGAAAGCTGGGATAAAAATGTTTTTAGTATACGTATTCGGAATTTTGGCGTTGATTATTGCGTTGGCTTTAATCAGCGTCAGTTTTTTATTAGACAGTCAAATTAAACGGCGGCTGTACAAAATTTTAACGCTAATCGACTTAGCAATAATCGTGCTGATGATTGGCGGCTTTGCAATCCGCGCAGAAATTCCCAACTCAATCGTCGACGCCTTCGGCAGTTTTGCGACGGTATTTTTAATGACGCAGTTTATTTGCGGAATTGTCGTCGTCGTAGCGCTGATTGTTCGTACCGTCTACAGAAAATTTCATAAGCCAACGCCTTACAGTCCCGAACGTCGAAGGGTTTTAGCTTACGGCTTAGTTTATCCGCTAATGTCACTTGCCATTTCACTTTACGGCAACAGAATTGAAAGGCTCGGTACGGTCAACAGATATTTTGATATTCCTGTAAAAAAATTGCCGCCTGAACTTGACGGTTTCACAATCGCGCAGATTAGCGACGTTCATATTGGTCCGTACTTTTCGCTGGAACGGCTTGAACTCGTGCTGAATCAAATTGTTGATGAAAAGCCTGACTTGCTGGCGATAACTGGCGATATTTTTGACAATGTGAAAATGAATCCTGCGGCAATTCAGCTTGTCGACAGCTTTACAGATAAATTTAAATACGGCATTTATTATTGTCACGGTAACCATGAACATCATCGCGGCATTGCGGCTATTGAAACGGAATTGCGGCGGACAGATATTCATTGGCTGGTTAATCGCTCTGAACAAGTTGTAGGCAATTTGTATATGTTGGGCGTCGACTATCCAAAATCTTCGCCAATTATGAGTAGTGGCGGACGCGGTGACTTGGACAACGATTTTTTTGAAACGAAACGCGAATTTGTCACGAAGGCGCTTGAAGGTGTCCCCTACGATTCAGTTTGCATTTTGTTAGCGCATCACCCAGAATTTATTGATAACGGCGCTGAAAAAAATATTCCGCTGACTTTGACAGGTCACACTCACGGCGGGCAAATTGGGATTTTCGGTCACGCGCTCTTGCCAATGTTCAAGTACACGCGCGGAATGGTCGTAAATGATGACAGCTACGGTTATGTCAATCCTGGCTTAGGCAGTTGGTTTCCATTCAGACTTGGTTGTCCGCCTGAAATAACCTACTTCACACTTCATTTGAAGAAATAATTTTGGAGGAAAATTTTAATGGAAATTAAAGTGATGAAAAATATTTTGGGCGAAAATGAAAAAATCGCGGATGAAAATAGAAAATTTTTCCGCGATAAAAAAGTTTTCGTACTGAATTTAATGGGTTCACCTGGTAGCGGCAAGACGACGTTACTTGAAAAAACTTTGGCGCGTCTTACGAAAGAAATTAATGTTGCCGTAATTGAAGGCGATCTTTTCACTGCGCGGGACGCTGAAAGAATTGAACGGCAAGGCGTACCCGTTGTACAGATAAATACTGCTGGCGGCTGTCATCTTGATGCGGCAATGGTTCAACGCGCCGCTGAATCGCTTGACCTCGACAAAATAAATTTGCTTATCGTGGAAAACGTTGGCAATTTAGTCTG
>JAFSUE010000246.1 GCA_017445435.1 Selenomonadaceae bacterium
GAAAAAATCGTTGAACTTGCCGCGCAGAAAAAAGTTGTGGCGATTGGCGAAATTGGCTTGGATTATTACTGGGAAAAAGATTCTGATGCCAGGATTTTGCAGCAGAAAATTTTTATCGAGCAGCTGGATATTGCGCGGCAGCTGAATTTGCCGGTGTGCATCCACGAGCGCGAGGCTCACGGCGACGCCCTGAAAATTTTAAAAACCGAGGCAAAAGGCTTGCGCGGCGTTATGCATTGTTATTCCGGCAGTCTGGAAATGGCGCGCGAACTTTGGAAACTCGGCTGGCTTATCGGCGTCGACGGTCCTTTGACTTTCAAAAATTCCGCCAAACTCCCAGAAATCGTCAAGGCGGCTCCGCGCGAAATGATTCTGATTGAAACTGATTCGCCGTATCTTGCGCCGACGCCTTATCGCGGCAAAAGAAACGAGCCCGCTTACGTCGTCGAGGTTGCCAAAAAAATCGCGGATATTCGCGGCGAAACTCTTGAAACCGTCGCGCAGTACACCACCAACAACGCTGAAAATTATTGATAGGGTGTAGAAAAAAAATTCATAATTCTACATTCTTAATTCTTAATTCAAACAAAGGGTAGGGGATTGGTACGGCAAATTTTATTGACACGCATTGCCATTTGAACGATGAAAAATTTTCCGAAGACTTGGACGAAGTTTTAAGCCGCGCAGAAGAAGTTGGCGTCACGCGAATAATAAATTTTGGTGACACGCTTAAAAGTTCCGCGCAGGTCGTAAAGCTTGCCGAAAAATTTAACGGAATGTACGCTGGCGTCGGTATTCACCCGTCGGAAATTGAAAACTTCGACGAAAATAAATCAGTTGAAAAAATCGTTGAACTTGCCGCGCAGAAAAAAGTTGTGGCGATTGGCGAAATTGGCTTAGATTATTACTGGGAAAAAGATTCGGCGGTACGATTGGATCAACAGCGAACTTTCATTGAGCAGTTGGACATTGCGCGACAATTAAATTTGCCCGTCTGCATTCACAACAGGGACGCGCACGGCGACACGTTACGCATTTTGAAAAGTGAAGGTCGTGGACTGCGCGGAGTACTTCATTGTTATTCAGGTAGTCTTGAAATGGCGCGTGAAGTTTGGAAGTTAGGCTGGCTTATCGGCATTGACGGACCATTGACGTTTAAAAATTCCGCGAAGTTGCCAGACGTTGTGAAAACCGCGCCGCGTGAAATGATTTTACTTGAGACGGACGCGCCGTACCTTGCACCTACGCCGAATCGTGGTAAACGCAATGAACCAAGTTATTTAATCGCCATTGCTGAAAAAGTTGCACAACTGCGCGGTGAAACGCTTGATGAAGTTGCCGAATACACGACTTCAAACGCCGAAAAACTTTATTTCAATTAGGAATGAGGAATGCGTAATGCGTAATTAAAAAAATTCTTCATTCTTAATTCTTAATTCATAATTAAATCAGACGCCTATGTTAAAATATTTATAGGTAGGTTAGTTTTTTTGTAAAAGGTAAGGGGTTGGTTAGTGGTATGAATTTTTTCCGAACGTTGACGATGGCTTTAGTGTTGGTAGTGGCAAGTTCCACCGCATTTGCAGAGGAATTTAGAATGGGAGATGAAGGCTCGGAAATTGCGGAAATTCAAGGACAACTTATTGAGTTGGGCTACGACTTAGTTGCAGACGGCGCATTTGGTCCAGCAATGGTCGACGCGGTAAAAGCTTTTCAAGCGTCACGCGGTATTCATCCAGACGGAATGGTTGGACCGAAAACTTACGCGGCACTTTTGGGACGTGATATGCCTGAAGTCAGTCGCGGTTTCAACAACATAAGCCGTAGAATTATCAGCGATGCAATGCAGTACATTGGAGTCCCCTACGTATTCGGCGGCTCTACTCCTTATGGCTTTGACTGCTCGGGTTACGTCAAATACGTTTTCGCGCAAGCAGGCATTTCACTTCCGCGCACGGCTGATGCCCAATATGAAGTTGGTACGCCAATTTCTTCCGCAGAATTAATTCCAGGCGACGTTGTCTTCTTCACTACGTACACTTACGGCGCATCTCACGTTGGAATTTATGTAGGTGACGGAAATTTCATTCACGCTAGCTCAAGTAGCGGCGTCACAATTTCTTCACTTAGTAGCGCTTATTGGAGCAGTCATTATATCGGTTCAAGAAGAATCGTTTAAACGTTACAGCGTAAAAAAATTAAGCCGTCCTTTATGGGCGGTTTTTATATTGGACAAATTCGGAAACTAAGGAATATGATATAATATCATTGGTGATTTTCTTGAAAATTATTGAACAGGTCGAAAATTTCGGCAACAAAAAATTTAAAATGTCCGTGTTGCAAAGACAATTCACATAAAAGAGGCAGAAGAAAGCCGAAAAATACTATATTTTCCGCGCGTTATTGTTGTCGCCATAAAACATTCAAAAAAATATTTAATTTGATTTCTTCTAGTTTCTATTTTGACTTACTGCTTTAGTTTTCGAATTTGTTTAATAAAAAAATAAATTATTTAACACGATCTATAGCTACTGACTAGGGCGTGTTGAATAATGGTTTTTATTGATAAACTACTTTTCTTTTTGAAAAGAAAAGTAGTAAAAAGAAACATTTGCGGCAGACATTTGCGCACTCGCGGTTAGCGTTTCAGTAATTTCAGCACTACTCCGCGTCCTTGTGTTCCCCAGCGTCCCACTCCATAGGGCGCTGAAATGCCGCTTATTACCATAATTTTTTAGCTTAAAATATTCAGCACTTACTTATTCAATACAACCTACTCAACATTAATTAAAAGTTAAAAGTTCAGAAAAAATTTTTTATGTATTTAATCTGAAAAGCAGGAACATTGTATAGGGCGGCGAATATCAGAAAACATTGAAAGTTGCCACAATGCAACGAGTCTTATTAAAATGTTTTTTAGAGATGGGAGCTGGAATTATGACAGAAGCAACAACCACTATCGAAAACAAAACTGGTATTCATGCGCGTCCTGCGTCGGTGTTCGTGCAGACCGCTTCGAAGTTCAAATCCAAAGTTCAGATCAAGGCGAAAGGCAAAACTGTTGACGCTAAAAGCATTCTTATGATCATGAGCATGGGCTTGACCAAAGGTACGGAAATCACTCTTTCGGCTGACGGACCTGATGAAGCAGAGGCTGTAGCAACTTTGAAGAAGCTCGTTGATGACAAGTTTGGCGAAGAGTAAAAATTATTTCACGCCGCGAACTTTTTTTTGGGGAGGAGGGAACAAATTTTATCCCCCCTCCCCTTTTCGTATAATTCAGTGAGGTAAAATTTTAATGGCAAAAAAAGTTGAAGATAGACCTACTGAAAGTAAGTCTACCGTCAAAAGTTTTAAAATTGAGGGAAAATCTATGGCAGACAAAATTAAAGGTAAAGGCGTAATTTCTGGCGTAGCAGTCGGTACTATTCTGCTTGCTGGACAAAATCTTGACGGCTATCTTGTAAACTATCAGCCTGGCACGAAAGCGGCTGAAAAGAAAAAAGCCGCAGCAGCTCTTGTAAAAGTTGCTGAAAATCTTAAAGCTACTATCGACGATTACACCGAAAAAGGTCTTAAGGAACAGGCTGGTATCCTTGAAGCGCACCGTCTTTTAATCGAAGATCCCGCGATTAGTGAAAAGGTTGAGGAAGAAATTGAAGCTACTGGCAATGCGCCTAAAGCTGTTCTCAACGCTTATGAATCTAACGCGCAACTCTTTGAACAAATGGAAGATGAATATTTCAGAGGTCGTGCCGTCGATATGCGTGACGTTGGCAAACGCATTGCAAAATTCTTGCTCGGCATTAAAGACCCTGAAATCGTCGGCAAAGTTATCGTAGCTGGTAAAGAAATTGAACCGTCTGTTATCGCTGGTCTTCCAACTGATAAAATCGCTGGCGTTATTCTCGGTGCAGGTTCAACTACTGCCCATGCCGTTATCATTGCAAAGACTCGCGCTATTCCTACAGTCGTTGGCGTAGGTGAAGGCATTGAACAAATGGCTAACGGCGATCCCGCTATCCTCGACGGTGAAACTGGCGAAATTTTAATCCGTCCTACTGACGAAGAACGTACCGCTTACAATGAAAAAATTAAAAAGCAGGAAGAACTTAAAGCTCACTACGCGCAACTTAAAGCTCTGCCCGCTAAAACTCAAGACGGTACAGAAGTTGAACTCGTCGCAAATATCGGTTCACCTGCTGACGCTGACGCCGCTATTAAAAACTTCGGCGCAACTGGCGTCGGTCTGTTCCGCTCCGAATTTGTATTCATGGGCAAACAGGATATTCCGAAGGAAGAAGATCAATTCAAAGAATACAAAGCGGCTGTCGAAAAATGCGCCACTGTTACACACGGCGAAGGTCTCTGCGTCATTCGTACAATGGACATCGGCGGTGATAAACCGTTGCCCTACATTCAAGTCGGCGAAGAAGAAAATCCATTCTTGGGTTACCGTGCAATTCGTATCAGCTTGCAACGCCGTGATTTATTCCTGCCGCAACTGAAAGCTATTCTCCGCGCAGGTAAATTCGGTAAAGCCGCTATCATGTTCCCGATGGTTATCAACGTTAAAGAATTCCTCGACGCTAAAGAATTTGTTGAAGAGGCAAAACGCGAACTCGTTCAGGAAGGCAAAGAATACGCTGATAACGTTCAAGTCGGAATCATGGTTGAAACTCCTGCCGCCGCTGTAATGGCGCCGATTCTTGCAAAGTATGTTGACTTCTTCAGCATTGGTACAAATGACCTTGTACAGTACACGCTGGCAGTTGACAGAGGCAACGCGCAAATTTCCTATCTGTACAACCACTTCAATCCTGCTGTCCTTCGCCTTATTAAACGTACGATTGAATCAGCTAATAAGGAAGGCAAATGGGCTGGTATGTGCGGCGAAATGGCATCCGATCCTAACGCGGCTATTATCTTAATGGCTATGGGTATTAAAGAACTTTCCATGAGTGCGCCTTCAATTCCGAAAGTCAAGGAACGCATCCGCAATATCACTATGGTTGAAGCGAAAAAGATTCTTGATAAAGTTATGGAAATGGAAGACGGCGACGAAATTAAAAAGTATCTTGCAACCATTCAAAACTAACGCGTAAATTCCATTTTAAATTTAAATCGTTAAATCTGTAGTTCAATAAAAAGGTCTGCTACTCAAACTAAATGAGCGGCAAACCTTTTTTTAATTAAGTCTGAATTGTCAAATTAAGTGCAACGTTTTTGAGAAATAAATTTCTATAGGTGTTCTGTAGCCCAATTTTTTCTCAGACGAGTATTTATCTCTTCCACGACTTCTACCCTGTCCCATGAGTGATACGGCGGCGCGAATTGAATTAAGAATGTAGAATTATGCGCTGCGTTTCTTTATGAGTTACAAAAATTTTAGCAGAAACAAAGAAGTTTTTTATTACACTTGGATTGTACACATTCTAGTTTCATAAAAAACACCTCCCGACTATTTTATATCACAGCGGAAGGCATTTTACATTATTTTCTACTAAACGAATCAAATTTTCAGTTCGACGTTTTTAGCTTGCAAATATTTAAAGTGATTTAAGATTTTATAATCAGCGCGATAAATTTTAAATCGTCGTCACCAATATTTTCAATGCCGTGTGAGTCGCCGTCCGCGCAGAAAGTTGTATCGCCAACTTTGACTTCATAAATTTTTCCGTTATCAGTATAAAGCGCCTTCCCGTTCAAAATGTGGTACGTTTCAGAATTTCCGTTATGCTTATGATAACCGATTGACGCGCCAACTGGAATTGTGACGCTTGCAAACATTTGGCAATTTTCTGTAGGGAAATTTGACTGCAGAAGGTGCGTTATATAAATTTCGCCTTTGCCGCCAGATTTATTTTTCGCTGTAACCGTTTTGCTCTCCATAACTGGCATTTTTAATCACTCCATTTTAGATTTTAGGTGTTAGCTTTCATTACGCATTACGCATTCCTAATTAATTTAGTCGCGGAGTTCGCTTTCAATCTTAGAAATTGTTCCAGCGTGTGACGTGAACTGAATAGATTTTTTATTGTCTTTGCTGAAATATTTATACTCAACTTCGCCGTCGTCACGATCCACATCAACTTTATCGGCAGGACCATAAGCCGTATTTAAAATGCCTTCGTTCATACCGACGGCAACACCTTCAGGCGTAGAAATGCCTGGCGTACGAATGACAATTTTTTCAACGTTATTTGTATTATCCTGAAGTTCAACTTCCATTCCGTTTGAGAAAGTAACTTCGTCACCGTCACGGCTAACTGGTTCGCCAAAAGCTTGAACTAATTTATCAAGCGTAATTCCTGGCAAGACGCCAGCCAGTGGAACTTCACGCGAATCTTTGAAAATACTTTTAGCGGCGTCAAGAATATTCATTGCCGTTTGAGCTACAGTATTTTCAGCATTGTCAACAGCTTTTGCGGCGTCCTGTTGAATCTCATTAGCTTTATTTTCAACTTTCGCGGCAGTATTTTTAGCGTCCTGTTTAACTTCCTCTGCTTTCTGCTCAACCTGCGCGGCAGTATCTTTAGCGTCTTGTTTAACTTCCTCCGCTTTTTGTTCAACGTTTTGTTTAGCGTCATTAGCTGTATCATTTCCACAGCCTGAAAGTATCATCGACGCAAAAAGAAACATCGCTAAAATTTTTTTCATTATAAAGCCTCCCGGTATTTTTAAATTTAACGAAGATATTATAAAAAATTTTCTACTAAATGCAAGAAAATTTTTATAACAAAAAAATCCCGTAAGTTTAAAACTTGCGGGAAAATTTTTTGGTGGGAATTTTAGCGGCGAAGAATTTTTAAATTAAACTTCCAGCGCCAAAATTTTATTTTCAATTTCATCAAGCTGATCTTTCGTCGGTACATTTAAAATTTTAATTTTGTCAAGAATAATTTCAAAACCCGCTGCCTTCAATTCGTCTTCAACCATACCGATACTTTGACCGCTCCAGCCGTATGAGCCAAACGCAAACGCTTTATGATTCTGCGGACGCAAGCCCTTAATGTAACATAAAAATTGCGCGATCGTCGGCATTAATTGATTGTGAATTGTCGGTGAACCAACTGCCAAATATTTGCTCTTGAAAATATCCGTGACAATGTCTGAAAGTGGCGTACATTTTACGTCGTAGTACGCGGCAGGAATTTTTTTCTTAGCAAACGCTTCTGCTATCGTATGTGCAATAATTTCCGTCGAATGCCACATTGAATCGAAGACGATAACCGCCCTTTCCTCAACGTCGCCGCTACTCCAATTTTTATAGCACTCCAAAATTTTCGGAATGTGTGAACGCCAGCTGACGCCGTGTCCTGTCGCTATCATTTCAATTTCCAAATCGCCCAACGCCTTCAACGCAGTTTGCGCTTGCTTGCCGAATGGCATTAAAATATTTGCGTAATATTTTTTTGCCTCATATAAAATTGTTTCTAAATTATTTTCGTCGTCGAAACGCATTGACGCGGCTAAATGTTGTCCGAAGGCGTCATTGGAAAATAAAATTTTTTCTTCTGGGCAGTACGTAACCATTGAATCGGGCCAGTGCAACATTGGAGTCGGTACGAAATGTAAAGTACGTTCGCCGATTGAAATTTTATCGCCAGCCTTAACTGGTTTATAGTTCAGTTCACCGTAGCGTGTCGACAAGCCTTTCAAGCCGTTAGGTTGCGTCGTAATAATTTCTGCGTTAGGTGCAAGCGCGGCAAGTTCACGCAATGCGCCTGAATGATCTGGTTCAACGTGGCTTGAAACAATCACATCAATTTTTGCAGGATCGATGACTGATGAAATTCTTTCCAGTAACTCATCTTTGAAGTCAATCTTTACCGTATCAATCAGCGTAATTTTTTCGTCCAAAATTAAATAGGCGTTGTAGCTTGTACCCCGCGCAGTTTCATAGCCGTGAAAATTTCTAAGTGACCAATCAATAGCGCCGACCCAATAAATATTTTTTTTAATCTCAACCGCTTTAAAATTTCCCATAAAAATCTCCCTTCAAAAATTTTTTCTGCAAAATAATTCGGCAAAGTAATTTCACTTCCTGCCGAAAATTTTTTGTACGCTTTATGAAAAACGTATGATAAGCCTGCGTTTATTGGACAGCGTAAAATTTTTTGTTATAATTTCTTAACAAAATTTCGGACAATTTTTAAGAAAGTAGGCGTGAAAATGAAAATGGTACGGCGTGGAAAAAATTTTGTGAAGTCATTGAGAAAAAAAATTTGTGCGTTGACGTTGATATTTTCTTCGCTTACGTTCAACTACTGCGCGGCGGCAAGTTACGGAGAAAATAGCGCTGAAGTTGCGGAGATACAAACTTGCTTGACGGCGCAGGGACTTTTTAGCGGCGCGATTGACGGCTACTACGGCGAATCGACAGTTGCCGCGATTAAAGATTTTCAATC
>JAFSUE010000247.1 GCA_017445435.1 Selenomonadaceae bacterium
AATGATAATCGGCGGCAATTCGCTAAAGGCACGAACTTTTTGGCAAATTTCAAAGCCGTCCATTTCGGGCAACATAATATCAAGTACAACTAAGTCGTACTCTTCCTGCATAATGCGTTCATAGGCGCGGCGTCCATTACTCTCGATTGCAACTTTATAGCCGCCTTCCATTTCAAGCGTCAACTGCAACAATCTAGCAATGCGTTCCGTATCTTCCACCACTAAAATTTTTTGCTTTTCAGCCAATTAAATCATCCTCCTTGCTATAAAAAATCTTGTAGCTATGATACACTAACCGCGCTTTAAATTAAATCCCTTGCCGCGATTTTTTATCAAATTTTAATTTTTGTAAAAAAAATCCTCCTGCATTAAATACAAGAAGATTTTTTATAATCTGCTGAAAAATTTTTCTACGTGAAATTATTCTTCAAGGCAGTTGCTCAATTTTTATGGCTTTAAAGCCGTTGAAAAGTACAATGACAAAGCCGAAACCAGTTATAGTTGCCAACGTGCCGAAAATGTAGTTGCAATTAAATTTTAAATTTTCGCCGCCGTTTATATTAAATTCCAACGGCTTACTGTGAAAGAATCCAGATAAAAGTGGGTACGTCGTTTTCACTTGAAGTTTATGTTTGCCTGGCGAAATATTAAAGGTTGCCGACTTACCGTTACTAACTGCGCCAATTTTCACGTCGTCAATATAAATTTCTTCATCGAAAATTAAATTGACCCAGCGCCATGTACGCGAAATTTGAATTGTAGTTGATTGTGGTGATTGAACCGTTGCTTGCTGTAAGGCATCTTGAGCCGCGCCGCAATGTCCACAAAATTTTACGCCGTTTTCAAGTTGCGCTCCGCAGTTTGAACAAAATTTTGACAAAATAAATACCTCCGTCAATGATAAAATTCTAAAGGTCGTCGTAACTGTCCATTTCTGCCAACAATTTATCCAGCTCCACGTTTAATTCTTTCATTTCCTCAAAAGTTTGGCGCATTTCCTTTACAAAATCATTCATCTTATTTTGATTCAAATCAGATATATCCGTAAGCAGTGACAGTTCAACATCAAGCGCCTTTGAAATTCGTATAAGCAAGGGCAACGAAACGGCTTTATCCGCTGAACCGCTTTCAATGTGCGATAAATAATTTTTGTTAATGCTCAGTCTTTCCGCTAAAGTAGCTTGAGTAATATTTTTTAGTTTGCGAAAGTACGCAATGCGAAGCCCTATACATTTGAGTTCAGCGCGACAATCACTTGTTACCTCCAAATTTTTATCTTCCATTAGTTTCACTCCTCGCGCAGTATATCACAAAAATTTTTTCAATGAGTTTCCCAAATAGATGTATTTTTTACCGCAATAGGTACACATTTTTGAATTAATAATTAAAAATTACAATAAACAATTCTTAATTCTTCATTCTTAATTCTTAATTCAAAAAAGCCCTAGCAGTTAAGCGTAGGGCAAAATTTTTTAAATGCAAATGGAAAATTTTTTTAGATAAACTAAACTTCCATAATAATCGGTAAAATCATTGGACGCCTTCGCGTTTGGTCAAAAAGATACTGCGATAATGTATCTTTTACGTTAATTTTAATCGTCGACCAATCTGTAATTTGTGCTTCCGCGCAGAGTCTCAACGCTTGAGTAACTCGCATTTTCGCGCCGTCCATAAGTTCTTCCGATTCACGAACATAGACAAAACCGCGTGAAACAATGTCAGGACCAGCAACAATTTTCCCTGTGTATTTATTAATCGTGATGACGACAATTAAAATTCCGTCCTGCGAAAGTTGCCGCCTGTCACGAAGTACGATATTTCCAACGTCACCTACGCCAAGCCCGTCAACCATTACTACGCCCCAGTTGACACGCCCGACGATTTTTCCGCGCTCTCTTGTAAATTCAAAAATGTAGCCGTTTTCGCCCACTAAAATGTGATCTTTCGCCATTCCAATTTCTTTTTCAGCAAGTTTAGCGTGTGCAACGAGATGATGTAATTCGCCGTGAACTGGAATAAAAAATTTTGGACGTATCAAGTTATGCATAAGCTTTAATTCTTCGCGGGAGGCGTGACCTGAAACGTGTATTCCGTCTTTGCGTTGGTAAATGACATTAGCGCCCAATCTCATAAGATTATCGACGGTCTTAGCCACAAGTTTTTCATTGCCAGGAATTGGCGTCGCGGAAATTATAACGGTGTCGCCCTGCATAATGTCAACTTGCCTGTGGTCAGAAAGCGCCATACGCGTTAAAGCGCTCATCGGTTCGCCTTGACTTCCAGTCGTAATTATGACAACTCTGTTTGCAGGATAATTCATAACGTCTTCAACGTCAATGATAACGCCTTCAGGGGCGTGAATGTAGCCAAGTTCAAGCGAAATGTTCACGACGTTTACCATACTTCGCACCAAAATTGCAACGCGCCGCCGATACCTAACCGCCATATCAATTACTTGCTGGATTCGGTGAACGTTGGACGAAAAAGTTGCAACGATAATTCTACCTTGCGCCTGTTGAAATTCGCGATTGAAAGCAATTCCAACATTTTTTTCACTAGGCGTGTGTCCTTCGTTTTCAGCGTTTGTCGAATCAGCCATAAGTACAAGGACGCCTTTGTTGCCTAAGTCAGCAAGTTTGCGAAAGTCAGCCATCTTGCCGTCAACAGGCGTATAATCAAATTTAAAATCGCCAGTATGAACGATCATTCCCAGCGGCGTTTTTATCGACAGTCCAACAGAATCAGGAATGGAATGGTTGACGCGAATAAACCCTACGCTGAAACAGCCAATCGATATAATTTCACCAGCTGCCACGACGCGCAAATTGCCAGAGTCGACGCCGTTTTCTTTTAATCGACCTTCCAAAATTCCAAGCGTTAATCGCGTACCATAAACTGGAACAGAAAGTTGCTTGAGAATGTACGGCAACGCGCCAATATGATCTTCGTGACCGTGCGTCAGAATAATTGCCTTCAAACAG
>JAFSUE010000248.1 GCA_017445435.1 Selenomonadaceae bacterium
TCGTACGGTTTAGCGCGGTGGCTAACTTCAACGATTGACATACCTGTTTCGTCGAAGTTTAAAAATTCTGCTTGAACTTCCTTTAAAACGTCCAACGGCAAAGTCGCTGGACCTGGATTAAAATTATAAACTCTCTTCAAAATTTTCACCTTTACTTTTTAATACCCGCTTCCTTAAGTAATCTTTCAGAAAGCCAATCACTTATATAATAGTCTTCTTCATCATCATTCACTTTATCGTTTTCCGTAGATTTTTCATTTAATTCTTTAATATAGGCGCTGTAAATTTCGGTGTTTGCTCTAATAAGTGTGACAAAAGAATCGCCATCAACTTTTATTTTCTTTAAATCAGTTGGTTCAGGAATTTCTTTGCCGTTTTCCTCCCTATCAAGCAAAATCATATTGAGATAATCCTCAGCCATATAAAGTGCGTCATAAAGGTCAAGCCCTTCAGTTCCCGCAACATTAAAATCTGGAAAATCCACGCCGTAACCTTTGAAATGTTCTTCATTGAGCGGAATTAAAATCGCAGGATAAACATACTTCATAAAAATTTCTCCACTTCAAACTTTAGAAATTTTCATTACGCATTACGAATTACGCATTACGAATTATCTATTGTCGTACATTTTCGCGTAGTAATTTTGATATTCGCCGCTGATAATTTTTTCCCACCAATCGCGATTATCCAAGTACCAAGCAACAGTTTTCTTTATGCCGTCATCAAATTTAGTTTGCGGCGTCCAGCCAAGTTGACTTTCAATTTTCGTAGGGTCGATAGCGTAGCGCAGGTCGTGACCTTTTCTGTCAGTGACGAACTCGATTAAATCTTCGCCCTTGCCTAAAATTTTTAAAATCGTCTTCACAACGTCTAAATTCGTCCGCTCATTATGCCCGCCGATATTGTAAACTTCACCGACTGTACCTTTGCGCAAAATTAAATCTATCGCCGCGCAGTGATCCTCAACGTAAAGCCAATCGCGAACATTTGCGCCGACTCCGTACACTGGCAATTTTTTATCATTCAGCGCGTTAATAATCATCAGCGGAATTAATTTTTCTGGGAAGTGGTACGGACCGTAATTATTGGAGCAACGCGAAATTGTCGCAGGAATTTTGTACGTGCGCTGATAAGCTTGAACAAGTAAATCTGCCGCCGCCTTACTTGCTGAATATGGGCTGGACGTGTGCAAGTTTGTCGTTTCAGTGAAAAATAAATCTGGTCTATCAAGGGGCAAATCGCCGTAAACTTCATCTGTCGACACTTGATGAAAACGCTGAATGCCGAATTTTTTGCAGGCGTCAAGTAAAATGCTCGTGCCAATTATATTTGTGCGCAGAAAAAGTTCAGGGTCTTCAATGGAGCGGTCGACGTGACTTTCAGCCGCGAAGTTGACTATAACGTCAGGCTTTTCATCTTCAAACATTTTATAAACTTGCTCGCGGTCTGCAATATCGCCGCGAATAAATTTGAAGTTGGGATTGTCCTGCGCGTCTTTCAACGTTTCAAGGTTGCCCGCGTAAGTCAACTTGTCGTAGCAAATAACTTTGTCGTCCGCGTGATTATTCAGCACGTAGTAAACAAAATTTCCGCCGATAAATCCAGCGCCACCCGTCACAACAATTTTCATATCGTCACCGCCTTAATCAAAAATAAAATTTAATTCGTTGCGTTGAATTCTTTCAGCAAGCGTCGGCGCGTTTTTATCTTTGTCAGACAAAATTTCTGGCGCGAATGGAAGTTCAAGCCCAATTTCTGGATCGTCCCAACGAATATTGCCGTCAAAATGCGGCGCATAATAATTATCTGCCTTGTATTGAATTTCAACGTCATCAGTCAAAGTTAAAAAGCCGTGAGCAAATCCACGCGGAATTAAAAGTTGGCGTTTATTTTCCGCCGTCAATTCAACTGCCGTCCACTTTGCAAATTGCGGGGAATTTTGGCGAATGTCAACCGCAATGTCAAGAAGTTTGCCGCGTGTGCAACGTACAATTTTAGCCTGCGCCATAGGATTCAGCTGATAATGCAAGCCGCGAAAAGTTCCCTTGTGCGCGGAGTACGACTGATTGTCCTGCACAAAATCCAAATGTACGCCAGCGCCTTCCAATTTCTGCCGTGACCAAGTTTCCATAAACCAGCCGCGATTGTCGCCAAAAACTTTAGGTTCAATGATAACTACGTCTTTCAAATTAGTTTCGATAACGTTCATAAATTTTTCCTCCAATTAAATTAATCGTCAATTATTGTACACCTGCCGTTGAAAATTGACAATAAAAACGTCAATGAAAATTCTACGTCGACTAAGGATTTTTTGTAAAGTCAAGATAGAACGGGTAATTAAGAATCAATTCTTCATTCTTAATTCTACAGACTGTAGACAAAAAGCACCTTTCAGTTAATTCGCGTAAATGAAACTGCTGATGTTAGACATTTCCTAAGCTATACAAATTATTTATTGTAGAAATAAAAAAAGCCCGCTCTTAGTTATATATGCGGAATTTGTCTACAGTATGAAAGCCGCTTAATTTCAAGTGGCTTTTTTATTTTGTTCAATATTTTTCGTTGATTAAGATGAGCCATTACTATTGACTAGCACGGGACGCGTGACGCTGTAAACGTCGCTGATGATTCGCATTCTTGACATAATCTGCGCAACTTGCCCTGCGTCGTGTACGTAAATTCCCAAGTTTACAGTCGAAGTGTCGCTATTATCTTTCGGCACGGCGTGAACAAATCTAATGTTCAAATGCATTGACGAAGGAACTGCCAAAAGTTCAGTCAATACGCCGCTTTTATTCGCGCAAATAATTTCAAGTTCGACGGTGTAATTTGTATCGATATTTTTTTCCCAGCTAACGTCAATACTTCTATCCATTTCGACGTTTAAAATATTTGGACAGTCGACGCGGTGAACTGAAACGCCATTTCCGCGCGTCACGTAGCCAAAAATTTCGTCGCCTGGTATTGGACAACAGCATTTCGCCAACCGTACAAAAAAGCCGCTTTGACCTTCAACTAAAATTCCGCCGTCACTTCTAGTTTGATTTTCAGGCGTCGACGTACTAACTTCCTTAAGAATTTTTGAAAGTTCATCAGTCTTTTTCGCAGTATCTTTTTCATACAAGTCAATTAACTTTGTCGTGACGCCGCGCAGATTTAATCCACCGTAGCCAAGCGCCGCAAACATATCGTCGACAGATTGAAAAGTCAGCCGAGTAGCTGTATCCTCAAGGTAGCTATCCTTCATCAACTTTTTGACGTTGTAGTTTAGCCGCCGCAATTCGTCTTCAATCATACCTTTACCGCGCATAATATTTTCAGGGCGATTTTCACGCCGAAACCATGCACGAATTTTACTGCGCGTGTCACTTGACGCCACAATATTTATCCAGTCGCTATTTGGTCCGTGATTTGACCTATTCGTCATAATTTCTACGGAGTCGCCATTCTGCAACTTGTAATCAAGCGGGACAAGTTTGCCGTTGACTTTCGCGCCAATGCAATGGTGTCCCACTTCAGTGTGGACGAGGTACGCAAAATCTATTGGATTTGAGCCTTTAGGCAAGGAAAGTATATCGCCAGTTGGCGTGAATACAAAAACTTCGTCGCTGAAAATGTCAACTTTCAACGCTTCAAAATATTCTTTCGGGTCTTTAAATTCTTTTTGAAGTTGAACCATTTGACCGAGCCACGACATTTTCTGATCACTTTTTTTAGACGCTACAGAATTTTTTCCATTTTCTTTGTACTTCCAATGCGCCGCGATACCGTATTCAGAAATTTGATGCATGGCAAAAGTGCGAATTTGAATTTCAAGTGGATAGCCCAACGCCATAACCGTTGTGTGCAAAGAGCGGTAACCGTTACTTTTCGGCACGGCAATATAATCTTTAAATCTGCCTGGAATCGGTTTCCAGCGCGAATGAATGACGCCTAAGACGTTATAACAATCTTGCACTGTATCAACCAAAATTCGGACGGCTGAAAGGTCGTAAATTTCGCCAATTTCTTTATTATCGCGCATCATCTTTTTATAAATGCTGTAAAAATGTTTAGCCCTGCCGCTAATCGACGCGTGAATATCTAAATCGTCAAAAACTTCCTCAATCTGCCGTACCGCCTCACTGATATAAATTTGGCGTTCACGGCGTTTTTGCTTAACGTTTTCAACAAGTTCATAGTAAACATCTGGTTCAAGGTAGCGTAAGCTTAAATCTTCAAGCTCCCATTTAATATTGGAAATGCCGAGCCGATTAGCAAGCGGCGCGTAAAGTTCCATAGTTTCGCGGGCAATTCGTTTGCGCTTATCATCACGCATATATTTTAACGTTCGCATATTATGCAGACGGTCAGCAAGCTTGATGATGATGACGCGAATATCTTTAGCCGTTGCCACAATCATTTTACGGTACGTTTCAAGCTGTCTATCTTCCTTAGATTTAAACTGAATCATACCAAGTTTAGTTACGCCGTCGATTAACAACGCCACTTCGTCACCGAACATATCGCGAATTTCATCAAGCGTGAAAAGTGTATCTTCGATAACGTCATGAAGAATTGCGGCAATGATAGTTTTTTCGTCTAGTTGAAGTTCAGTCAAAATTTCGGCGACGTTAAGCGGGTGTGTAATGTACGGTTCACCAGAAATACGAACTTGACCTTTATGACCTTCGACGGCGACAAGATAGGCACGATCTATCATGTCAAAATCGGCGTTGGGCGCATAAGCTCTTACTGCATCTTTTATAGAATCAATCGTCACTGGCTTTTTATCTTTGTCGTTCATTTTGTCACCGCCTTAAGTTCAAATTTAAATTTATCTTACGTCAAAGTCTAAATCGTTACGAAGTTTGATAGCTTCGCCAATATGTTTATCTGAAATTAATTCCGCGCCGCCGTCCAAGTCAGCTATTGTACGACCAACTTTTATAATTCTGTCGTAAGAGCGGGCAGAAAGTTTTTTCGCGTTAAAAACGTCTTTCAAAAGTTTTTCCGCCGTGTCAGTCATCGTACAAAGTTTTTGCACCATTGCGTGATTCATCTGCGCGTTGCAGAATAAATGGTACTTAGCTAGCCGCGCAGTTTGAATTTTTCTAGCGGCAGAAACGCGCTTTCTAATTTCGCTTGACGGTTCAGCGCGACGTTTTGAGCTTAAATCTTCGTACTTAACGCGGGGAACTCTTATGTGAATGTCAATCCTATCAAGCAACGGTCCTGAAAGTTTACGCATATACCGCCGAATATCATTTTCTGAACATTGGCAGGAGTGATCCTTATCGCCACGCCAACCGCATGGACAAGGATTCATCGCGCAGATTAAAATCATACTTGACGGAAAAGTTAAAGTTCCAGCGACACGGCTAACAGTAATTTTTCTTTCTTCAAGCGGTTCACGTAACGCCTCAATGACTGAACGTTTAAATTCTGGCAATTCGTCAAGGAAAAGTACGCCGTGATGTGCAAGCGTGACTTGACCAGGTTTAGGATTTGCACCGCCGCCAATTATCGCCGCCATTGACGCATCATGATTCGGATTTTGAAATGGGCGTTCCGTTATCAAGCCGCCGTTATTTCCCAACTTCCCAGCGATACTGTAAATTTTCGTGACTTCTAACGCTTCTTCGCGCGTCAATTCAGGAAGTATTGAACTCATACGTTTAGCCAACATAGTTTTACCCGAGCCAGGTACGCCGACCATTAAGACGTTGTGACCGCCAGCCGCCGCAATTTCAAGCGCACGTTTAGCCATAAATTGCCCTTGCACGTCCGCGAAGTCGTCAACCATTTCTATAAATTCATCAACTGTTTCAATCGGCGTAGCTTTTTCAGCGTCAAGGTTTATTTCTTCGTTGAGGAAGTCGACAAGTTCCAGCAAATTATTAGGCGCGTAAACTTCAATTCCTTCGACAAGCAACGCTTCATTGACATTTTCTTTTGAGACGACAATTTTTTTGAAATTATTTTCCCGCGCAGTTATCGTTATCGGCAAAATTCCATTGACGCGGCAAAGTTTTCCTTCAAGCGAAAGTTCAGCGACAAATAAAAATTCGCGGCACTTTTCAGCGGAAATTCTACCTTGCGCCGCCAAAATTCCCATAGCTATCGGCAAGTCTAAGCCAGAACTTTCTTTTTTGACTTCTGCAGGCGCTAAGTTAATCGTAATTTTTTCTGACTTCATACGCAAGCCAGAATTTTTTATTGCCGTACGAACTCTTTCTTTTGATTCGCGGACGGAGGCGTTAGGCAATCCCACAATGTCAAATGACGGCATACCGTTAGCGCTGTCCACTTCGACTGTGATTATTAAGCCGTCGACGCCTTGAGTTGTTGAACCAAAAGTTCTAGCGTACAATTTCAATTCTCCTTAAAAATTTATAACTTATAACCTACAAGCCAAATTATGATAGCACAAAAAATTTTTCTATTCAATTAAAAATTCATTGCAACGCTTAATTGAATTAAAAATTAAGAATTTATCATTATGAATTACGCATTACTCATTAACAAAATTATTCCGATGACGCCGCTAATTAAACTTACTGCCCAAAAAACTGTGACAACTTTAATTTCACTCCAGCCGCCAAGTTCAAAGTGATGATGTATCGGACTCATTCGGAAAATTCTTTTGCCCGTCGTCTGATATGAAATTACTTGCAAAATTACCGACATTGCCTCGCAAACAAAAATTAATCCGACGAAGATTAAAAGTAATTCCGTATGCGTCAAAATTCCCATTGCCGCAAATGCGCCGCCCAATGCCAATGACCCTGTGTCGCCCATAAAAATTCTTGCCGGGTGAAAATTAAATCGCAAAAATCCTATGCAAGCTCCAACCGTCGCCGCGCAAAAAATTGCCAAATTATAATGCAACGTCAACAAACAAATTACGCCGTAGCAACTCGCCGCTATCGCCATACAACCCGACGCCAGCCCGTCAAGTCCGTCCGTCAAGTTTACTGCATTTGACGCGCCAACTATTACTAGCAA
>JAFSUE010000249.1 GCA_017445435.1 Selenomonadaceae bacterium
AGACAATCGCATTTAAAGACGCGCCGTTGGCTCTGCAGTTTGCAATGGCGGCGAAGGCAGGTTACGTGTCACAAGAAATTGCAGATTATTTCATTCAAGCAATGATTCAGCAGTTAGCGCCAGAATTAGCGGCACAAATGAAACAGGCAACGCCGCCGCCAGAACTTGAACAAATGCAGGAAAATCAAATGACACCTGAACAGTTGGATCAAGCTATAGCACTTTCGCAAATGATGAACGGTCAACCGAATAATCAAGGTAGTACAATGACGCAGGCGGCAACTGAATCACTTATGCGCGGCATTGCGCCAGCAATTTGAGGAGGTGATGATAATGACACAGATTAAAGATGTTGTAAGGAAAATAAGAATTGCGATACACGATGAAGATTGTATAAATTACGACGATAGAGACGTTTTAAACGTGATAAACGCGGGATTGAGGGTAATTCGGCGAACAATAGCGGAAATTCAACCAGAATTAATAATGGACACGACGGCAGGAATTTTAAAAGCTGGCGAAGATTTAATCACATTGCGGCACATTCCGCTAAAAATTATTGAATTGACAGCAGGCGACAAAGTTTTATCGTCGACGAAAGATTTTGCAAGTAAAAAGGTACGCTCCAACTTCGATAAAATTTTTGGTAATGCTACACATATTTATTCGCAGTACGACGCGAAAATTTTTGATGAAAAGCCGCTTGAGGAAACAACATTTCATCACATACAGAATAGGTCGGCAGTTGGTAGACCGCGCAGGTTTTATCGCGTTGGAATGAAAAATTTGAAAGTTCATCCTAAGCCAGAAAAAGAAACAGCGTACACTCTGCGGACGGTTGATGACATTGAAGAATTGAAATTTCACGATTCGTTGCCGCTTATGAAAGAATTTGAAGATTTTCTGATTGAATATGCGTCAACGCGGCTTGCACTTTCAAATGAATATGATATGCAACAGGAGCAACAAGTTTTAGCAAACATACACGCGCAAATTACACAAATTTTAATGCCGCCTCCTGCAGGCGTGATAGTGAAAGGTTATTGGTGATTGAAATGGAAGTACCAGAAAAATGGCGTGGCAAAAGGTTATTGCTGAATCAAGATATAGTGTACGGTACTTTGACTAATCGCGGAATTTGGACGGCGATAGCAAACAAAGACGGTATTTTTAGGGTGTTTGATGATAGTTTGCAAAAGTTAGCTGGCTATGATGAAAACGGCAATGAAGTTTACAGGAGCTATAAAAAATGAAAGGCGTACCAATAAAATTTAAAGGCGAATCGGTAATAGGTGAAGTTTATGGTTATTTTGCTAAGCGCGAAGGCAAGGCATATATTGTAAATGATATTGGAACGTGGGTAAGTGTAGACGAAGATAGCGTAGTTCAGCTGATTGGTTATGACGCGGACGGCAATGAAATTTATGAAGGTGATTAAATGAAACTCATCAGCAAACACGGCGAACAGCAAAACGTTACAGTACGCGCTGATTTTACTGGTGGCTTGAACACTTCCGCGCAGGTTGACGCCATTGCAGAAAATCAGCTTGCCGAATGCGTGAATATGGACGTTGACGCCGCTACAGGTAGATTACGTACCGTTGAAGGCACTATCGATATTTTGAGCGATACTGAAATTTTTGCCGTCGTCTACGATTCGATTAATTCTTTAATGCTTGTCGTCGACAACGATAAAAAAATCCGCCTTGCAGATTTCAGCGGCAATATAAATTCTGATACAATCGGCAAGCTTAGCGGTGAACTTTACCCAAAATATTTTCCCTTTGAAGACGGCGTTTTAATCGCTAGCGGCGATCACTTACAATATTTTAACGGCGCTGAACTTGTAACAATAAATTCTCCAAATGCTGATGATGTTTTTGTAAGGGCAGGGCGTGTCGTAATTTATTCAAACTCAAGAATTTTTTATAGCGGCGTTGGTGACGAGCGCGACTGGCGTTTTGATAACAATCGTGAAAGTAGCGCAAAATTTGTTGAAGTTGGTTATAAAGACGGCGCAAATTTCATCGGGCTTGCATCATTGTCAAATAACATTTTGGCGATAAAAGATAATCGGCGTTGCTACAGATTAAGCGGCGAATATCCAGAAATGCAAGTGGGCGAATTTGCAAACGAAGTTGAATGCGCAGGACGCAGAAGTTATTGTACGGTCGGCGACGAAGTTTTTGTACTCAATAGAAATAAAGCACATATACTTCAAAATGCGTTGTATGGAAATGTTAAGCCTGAAGATATTGCCGCGCAGGTTTCTAGCGAAATTCATAGACTGCCGAAAAATTGTCAAGTTCGGTACTTGCCGCCACTTTATCAAGTGTGGTGTATTGGGCGTGGCGGTTACGTTTTGGTATACGACATTAGATTTAAGGCGTGGTTTAAGCGGCAGTTCAACGCGGAAGTGCTTGACGTTTTCAGCGTAGGTGATGAAATTTATATCGTCAAGGCGGATCGCGTGTCGAAGTTGGACAAAGGAACTTTCAAGGATAATGGCGATTGGTTAAGTTGGAAATTTCTAGCGCAAAGAATGATAAGTCATCACGATTTCCTTTTGAAACGTACAAAAATTTCAGTGACGATGCTAAATTCTGAACGCTACAACGGACAAATATTTTGCGGAAAAGTTGTACTGCCACTTCCAATTCCTAACCGCGAAATGAAAATTTATGAAGACGATTCGCCGATTTATCGAAACAAAACAAAATTAAATGGTCACGGCAGGATACGCGGTCATACGTTGCCACAACCGCCGAATGATAAAATTTTTTGGAGTGAAGAAAATTTACAGGACAATCGGCACAAAATTTTTTCAAACAATACATTTGAGATACAGAGCAAAAATTATTTCCGCAGTCATTACCTTGA
>JAFSUE010000029.1 GCA_017445435.1 Selenomonadaceae bacterium
CGACAGCGCCGCCGAATTAGATTTAATCGTCATCACTCACGCGGGACTTGACATTGGCTTTCCTGGAATTGTAAGTTGTACGCCGAAAATGGCGCGTCACGTCGTCGAAGAAATTGGCGCGTTCAAATTTATTTTAGCGCATATGGGCGGCTGGAAAAGTTGGGATGAAGTTGCCGACGAACTTAGCGACGTGAATGTTTTCATTGACACTGCCTTTTCAGTTGGAAAAATTCCAAATAACTACGATTATTATAGCACGGACGAAGTACAAATGCTTGACGCGGAAAATTTTATGAAGTTGTACAAAATTTTCAGCGCTGATAAAATTCTTTTCGGTACGGACAGCCCATGGGATTCGCAAGGTACGCCGATTGATTTTATTAACGCCTTGCCGATTGCTGACGCCGATAAAAATAAAATTTTCAGCGGTAATGCTAAAAAACTTTTAAGCTTGACTTAAAACCTGCGCGGGAAATTTCAACTTGATAAAAAAAATACCAAGAAAAATTTCTTGGTCAAAAATATATTCAGTAGGATTTTGTATGTAGAATTTAAAGTATTACACCTTAAGCGTGTAGAATTTCAAGGACGGCATAACCATTTTTCCGCCTTCTTTAGGTATGAAACGAATGCCGAGTGAATCTTCACGCGCATAAACACGAGTTGACATAACGTATTCGCCGTCGTTCATGAAAACTTCTATTGAGGACTTGTCAAGGAAGATTCTGAATTTCAACGTATCGAGTTCAGGCAAATCAAATTCACGAGTGCCGCTCTGTTCACGACCAGCCTTGTCACGATTCAAGCCAAAGAATTTTTCAGCCGCGTTGTAGTAGAAGACAGTTTTTTCTTCGCCGTCTTCACTGCAACGAAGTTCAAAGCCGAAGTCGCCAGTTTGTTTAAGGTCAACTTCAAAGAGCAATTCGCCGACATCGCCTTTAACGCCGTCAAATTCCGTTACCTTGTCAATGCAAACATTATCGTAGGAAGAGCACTTATCGCGCATTTCTAAGAATTCTTCAGGCGGTACGGTAACAACTTTGCCGTCAACCATTTTGAGTTGGCGCGGAATTGTCAGTATGCAGCTCCAGCCGTCTTCTTGTTCTGGGAATGGACTTTGCCACATATCAAGCCATCCAATAATGAAGTAGCGACCTTGCGGGTCTTTCATCATTGTAGTTGCGTAGAAGTCGAAACCGTAATCGAAGGTGACGAAGTTGCCGTGAGTGAACACGCCTTGATCATAATCGAGCTTGCCGACCATATAACCAGCTTGATGAATGTTATGGTAAAGACGACCTTGCGGCGGCACGTGTTGCGGCGAAATAATCATAACGTAATCGTCGCCGAAATGTGCAAAGCCAGGGCATTCCCACATTGTACCTTCCGAGCCGTCAGGGTTGGAAATTGCAACGATTGATTTATAATTCCAGTCAAAGAAATTGTCAGATTCAAACAAAACTATTTGGGTACGGGAGCGGTCATGAATCCTGTTGCCAATTACGCAATAATATTTTCCGTTGTGATCCCAAATTTTTGGATCGCGGAAGTCGATATTGGCAATAATTGGATGACCGTTAGGAATGTCAATGACAGGATTTTTTTCGTACTTAGTGAAGTTAATACCATCTTCGGAATAAGCGAAACATTGACGCTCTGTAACATTGCCGCCGCCTGAACTGCCAGAAGGATTGTAACCTGAAGGATTGCTGGCATTACCGCCAGTGTCCATACCTCCAGAACGGTTAAACCTTTGCGAAGTGTACATAAGCCAAAGTTTGCCTTCAAATTCATAGCCGCAACCGCTGAAACAACCGTCCCAATCGTACCATTCTTTACCTTCGGAAAATTCGCCAGGTGCAATGGCAATAGGTTGATGCGTCCAATGGAACAAATCCTTACTAGTGGCGTGTCCCCAGTGCATTGGTCCCCAGTTTACGGAATACGGATGATACTGATAGAAAATGTGATATTCGCCTTTGTACCAGCAAAAGCCGTTGGGATCATTCAGCCAGCCATAAGGTGGCGCAGGGTGATATTTAGGATACCACTTCGACGTTTGAATCTTGTGCATCTCTTCAGCTGTAGGTTTATTACCTGCCATAAAATTACCCGCCTTTTATAGAAATTTTTTGATAATTTAGAACTTATTATAACGGAGAAAAAAATTTTTTCAAGCATAAAATGAAATTTTAGTTAGTAGTTAGTAGTAAGTAGTTAGTAGTGAATTTTTAATTAAAATCTGCGGCAACGTCCAAAATTTTTTAGTAAGTAGTTAGTAGTAAGTAGTTAGTAGTTAATAATTTTTCATTACGCATTGCGCATTACGAATTACGCATTAAACATTACGCATTCCTAATTAAAATCTGCGGCAACGTCCAAAATTTTTTTAGAAACACGCGCTGCCGCACCTGTACCGCCCAATTTCGCACAAGCGGCTTGTAAATCAGCGACAACTTTTTCACGGTGTGATTCACCGCGATAAAGTTTTGAAATTTCCGCTACAATTCTGTCTGTCGTAACTTCATCTTGCAAAAGTTCAGGCTGAATCCTTTTCCCAGCTAAAATGTTTGGCAAGCTAAAATTTTCTATGTCGACTAAAAGTTTGCCGATAAAAAAATTTAGCCGAGCCATTTTGTACAGTACGACGCACGGCAAGTTCATCAGCGCCGCTTCCAATACGACAGTCCCCGACGTTGCCATTGCTGCATCTGCCAAGCCCATTAAATCGTAGCGGAATTTTTTTGTAAGCGTCACTTCCACGCCAGCTAAATTGACTTGTCGTAAAATTTCTGATTCGTCAACGTTATCTGCTACGGGTAAAAAAAATTTTGTCGACCTTTCAACCGACAAAACTTTAGCCGCCTTCAACATTTCAGGCAAGATTAATTTTATTTCCTGCCGTCGACTGCCAGGCATTAAAAGTATTACGTGATCAGCTTGCGTGACGTTGAAAAATTTCTGCGCGGCGTCGACCGTCATAGTTGGTTTAACGGCGTCGACAAGCGGGTTGCCTAAGAATGAAATTTTTGCGCCAGCTTGTTCATACGGCGGCAGTTCAAATGGAAATATCGCGATAAATTCATCAGCGATTTTCGCGCAGTCTGCTGCACGTGATTTTCTCCACGCCCAAGCGGAAGGCGGTATGTACGACAAAATTTTTACGCCCAAATTTTTAGCACGTTTAGCTAGCCGCCAGTTAAAGTCAGGGTAGTCAATCAGTACGAGCAAGTCAGGCTTTTCAGTACGAATAATTTCTATTAAGTCGTCGAGAAGTTTTAAAATGCCGCGCAGATTTTTAAGCACTTCCCAAAATCCCATGACATTATAATCTTTGTAGTGACGAAGAATTTTAAAGCCTGCCGCTTTCATTTCGTCGCCACCCATACCGAAAATTTCTGTTGACGGCGAAATTTTTTTTATTTCGCGTACCAAATTTGCGCCGTGAACATCGCCCGACGCTTCGCCCGCAGTCATCATTATTTTCAAACTTCAACATTCCCTTGATTTTCAGTTGGTGAATTTAATTGCGGCAATGGCGGCGCACTTTCGATATAAATAATTTCGACAGGAATTTTTTTATTGCCCGAAAGTTTAAGTAGCATTTCATGAACTTTTTCATCAGCAAGCGTTAAAATGCCCTCATCAATTTTATGTTGTTTTTGCTTTTCAAAGTCGTCATTGATAACGGCGTTTTGTTCTTCTGGCGTAATTTCTGGTGTGAAAAATCTAGATTTTTTTTCGTAAACAATTTGAATGGTACTTATATCGACGTAATCTTCAAGAATTTTGCAATGTGGCGATAAAATTTTCACGCCGCCTGAAATATTTTCACTCGGTACAAATTGAATTTGTTGCAAGTCACAGCCGCAAGTGATTTTCCCTTTGTACAGCAAGGTACATTCATTTGTGCCGACGTTGAAGTTAAGGAGCTTTTTATTTTTCTTCAAAGGTATGTTGCCTTCGATAAATTGTTCAATAGTCGTCAATTTCTTCACGTAATGAAGATTTTCCAAAAGTGCCGCACGCAAAGTTTCAGCGGCTTTTTCAGCAATTTTTTCAGGTGTTTTAGACTCTTCAGCGATTTTCTGCCGCTTATGCGCACG
This sequence comes from Selenomonadaceae bacterium, assembly GCA_017445435.1. Lineage (GTDB taxonomy): Bacteria > Bacillota > Negativicutes > Selenomonadales > Selenomonadaceae > Quinella. The sequence goes on from JAFSUE010000029.1 coordinate 4,107, forward strand.
CCATAACCTTCGACCGAATCTGATTGTACTGATTATGCCGCACAAGCCAGCTAAAATTGGTCCAGCGATTTTTATAAATTCAACGAAGGGATTATCCGACGCCACGTAATCTTTTAGCAAAGTGATTAAGCTGTCCACAAAAACACCCTCTAATTAATTAGGAATTAGGAATGCGTAATGCGTAATGAAAAATTCCTACTCCCTAACATCTACATTGCAACGATAGTTATACCTTTTTCGTCAGCAAATGCAACAGAACTAGCGCGGTCGACAAGCAAAGTTTTATTCGCCTCAATGGCAAGTGCAGTCGCGCCAACTTCCGCCATAACTTCAATAGTTCGCTTGCCAACAGTCGGCACGTCGAAACGGTTATCTTGTTCAGGTTTTGAAACTTTCGTGACAACTGCGCCGCCATTAGCCAACTTGCCGCCGCGTCTTATACATTCGTCTGTACCTTCGATAGCCTCAAGCGCCATTACAGCACGATTTTTTACAACGACAGTTTGTCCAATGTCAAAGCGTCCAAGTTCCTTTGCTATCATAAACCCAAATTCCATATCTTGACGCTCAACGCTTGACGGTTCACGGCTGGTAATTGTACCTCTGCGCGGCATAAGTTTATGAATCAGCGCGGTTTGGTCAAAGGCTTGAAGACCTTCTTTAGCCAATTCGCGAATGAACGCCAACATAATCGTATTGTCGCTTCTATCTGGCAGGGACATTATCAGTTCAAGCATTCTTTGATCGGGAATAATTTTTCCATTGTAAAGATATTCTTTCGTAACCTTGCCTATCATCGTGACTTTTTCAATGCCGTTGCTTTTTAAATATTTTAAAAGTGCGTCAAGTTGTCCAACGCTAATTTGTTGATAATCTTTTGCGAACTCTGCAATTTGCGGGTCAGTATCTGGCAAAAGTCCGACTGCGTAAACTTCGTAGCCGAGTTGACTTGCCGCCCGTGCAGATTCCACTGGCAACTTTCCTACTCCTGCCAAAAGTCCAATTTTATCCATCCCATTACCCCCATAGTAGCTTTTAGGTTTTAGCTGTTATCTTGTAGGTTTATTCAGTTTCGCGGCGCTCACGGCAAATTCCACGTTCAGCGTTGCGCAAAAATCTAAGGAAGTGTTCAACCTCTTCGCAAGAATCAACTTCCTGTTCAATGACTGCAATAGCTTCCGCCAAACTTAAGCCAGAGCGATATAAAATTTTGTACGCCTTTTTAATCAGCCGCCGCGATTCAAGCGGAATACCTGCGCGGGAAATTCCAACGTTATTAAGTCCGACAACTTTAGCAGGATGCCCATCGACAATAGTATAGGGTACAACGTCTTGAACAAGTTTACTCATGCCGCCGACCATTGCATTGCGCCCAATTTTCACAAATTGATGAACGCCTGCCATTCCGCCTAATACGACGCGGTCTTCAACCGTTGCATGCCCCGCGCAGCTGGCTAAATTCGACATAATAACATGGTTTCCCAAAACGCAGTTGTGCGCCACGTGAATATAAGCCATTAAAAGGCAGTCGCTACCGATTCGCGTTTCATTGTCTTCACCAGTCGCCCTATGAACTGTCGCGCCTTCACGAATAACCGTTCTGTCACCGATAACCGTATAACTTCTTTCGCCTTTGAATTTTAAATCCTGCGGAACTTCACCGACTGACGCAAATTGAAAAACTCTGCATTCCTTACCCAAAGTCGTCCACTTAGCAATAACCGCGTTGGGTCCAATGATTGAGCCGTCACCAATTATAACTTCGTCGCCAATGACGGAGTAAGGACCTATTGTCACATTCCTTCCGATTTTCGCACTTGGAGAAATAACCGCAGTGGCGTGAATGTTCGATTCCATTTTTTTAACATCTCCTGTTTAGCTGGTAGCAAGTAGCTGGTAGCTGATAAAAAATCTACAAGCTACAAGCTACACGCTACAAGCTAATCTTTACTGGCTAAACTGAACAATTCTTCGCCACGTTTCAAAGCGAATTTAAAATCTGCAGACGAAACAAGTTTATCGTCAACATAACCGTCCGCGTGAAGTATGCCAAATTCGCCGCGAACTTTTACAATTTCTGCACGAGTTATCAAAGTGTCACCAGGTACAACTGGCTTTTTAAATTTTATATTGTCCATACCGCCGAACAGCGCAATTTTGCCGCGATGTTCTTCAGGATAAAGCATTGCAACGCCGCCGACTTGTGCCATTGCCTCAAGCTGAAGTACGCCCGGCATAATGGGATGACCTGGAAAATGTCCTGCGAATTGCGGTTCATTCATCGTAATATTTTTTAAGCCCGTCGCTGACTTGAAAGGATCAATTTCCAAGATTCTGTCAACAAGTAACATCGGCGGACGGTGCGGAAGTATCTTCATAATTTCTTCAATGTCCAGTACCATTTTTATCGCTCCTTTTCGTACAACTATTTAGGTACGCTGTTTATTGAATATATCGAAAAATTTTTTATGTTAAATTTTCTGTAAACCGCGTGACTTCTGCGTATTGCAATTTTAACATAACTTGATAAAAAATCAAGGAAACGCCATTTTCTACACGGGCGACGATTTATAGAAAGTGGCTTAAAAAAATTTTATCGACGTGAAAATTTTTATTGATTTTTAAAAGGCTATGCCTTACAATAATTGCGAATATTAATTTGTACGTTGTGAATTTTTTTTAGAAAGTTCACGATACATTTAGAGGAAATTTAGGCTTAGGGGGAAATTTTTTTAGGATTTTTTTCAAGGAGGGAATTAGTCATGGCAATGACAATAAACGGACAATTTTCTCAAGGCGCCGACAATTTGACAACCATAATGAATCGTCATCAGACGGAAATGGGCAAGAGCCTTGAAAAAGTTTCAACTGGTAAAAAAATTAATCACGCTGGCGATGATTCATCTGGCAACGCTATAAGCGAAAAAATGCTCGCGCAGATTCGCGGGCTTGATCAAAGTCAAGAAAATACTCAAAGCGCATATTCTTTGTTGAAAGTTGCTGACGCGGCTATTACGTCGATTGTCGACATTGTACGCGCAATGAAAACAAAGGCGCTTGAGGCTGCTAACGATTCTTTGAG
>JAFSUE010000250.1 GCA_017445435.1 Selenomonadaceae bacterium
GGCGAACCAGATAGAGTAGTTGAGTTTGAAGAATCAACCGCAACGTCTGAACAAGCCGCGCAAGTTTTAAACTGCGAAGTTGGAAGAATCGCTAAGACAATTTCAGTTTTCGTAAAAAAAGAACCCGTACTTATTTTGATGTCGGGCGATATGAAGTTGGATAATAAAAAATTTCGCGACAGATTTAATTGCCGTCCACATATGATACCAGTTGACGAAGTGGAAAATTTAATTGGTCACGCAGTTGGCGGCGTTTGTCCCTTCGCCGTTAATGAAGGCGTGCCGATTTACATTGACGAATCTTTAAAGCGTTTCGATTACGTTTACCCAGCCGCTGGCAGTAGCAACAGCATAGCTAAATTTCAGCTTGATGAACTGCCGCGCTACATAAATTTTTCTGATTGGGTCGACGTTGCAAAGTTGAAGTGAGGCGTAGGAATGCTTTTAGTTATCGACATAGGCAATAGCAATATCGTTATGGGAACTTACGACGGAAAAACGCTGATGAAACATTGGCGCATTTCTACGGACAGACAAAAAACTGGCGACGAATACGGTATGCTAATTAATGATTTATTCCGCTATCAAGGCGTAAGCATTTCTGACGTTGACGACATAATTATTTCGTCCGTCGTACCGACAATCGTTGTACCTTTCGTGAAAATGTGCGAGCGCTATTTCAAAATTCATCCGCTTGTTGTTGGTCCTGGCATTAAAACTGGAATAAAATTAAATTATGAAAATCCACGCGCGATTGGCGCTGATAGAATTGTAAATGCCGTTGGCGCGTATGAACTTTACGGCGGACCTTTAATCGTAATTGACATTGGAACTGCGACAACTTTTGACGTTGTGGCAGATAACGGCGATTTTTTAGGCGGCGTCATTGCACCTGGAATTACAGCCAGTGCCGAATCGCTTTTCACTTCGACGGCAAAACTTCCACGAATTGAACTTGTACCGCCGAAAAATGTTATTGGGCGAAATACAATCAGCTGTATGCAGTCAGGAATTATTTACGGCTACGTTGGACAGATTGACGCGATTGTCAGCCGTATCCGCGCAGAAATGGGCGAAGGTTGGGACGCTAAAGTTATCGCTACTGGTGGGCTTGCACGTATGATTTACAAAGAGTCAAAGACGATTGATAAGATTGACCACTTTTTAACGTTAAGCGGTCTTCGCGTTCTGTACGACAGAAATAATATTTAATTGCAACTTGCTGACAATCAGTAATGCTACTAGTAATGAAGTGATTAAAAAATTTTTTGCGTTCCATTAACAATTAGGTACTGTTGAATAATTAAGTGTTGAATATTTCAAGCTAAAAAATCAAGGTAATGAGCGACATTTCTAGCGCTGTTGTTCAATTCGTAATGCTTAATGCGTAATGCATAATGAAAATTTTTTGCGCCAAAAGAAAGTAGTTTAAAAAATAAAAAATTAATTATTCAACTCCACCTAGCTACTCACTACTTAATAAAAATTAAATTTAAAGGAAAAATTTATGCAAGAAAATTTAATTCCTAAAAAATGTATTCAGCCCGCCTACGTGAAAAATTTCAAATGCGACGGGCGATTTTGCGGTTGCCGATGTTGCCGCGATTGGCAAATTGTCGTTGATGAAGACACCTACAAAAAATTTTCCGAACTTGACGACGCCGACCGTACAGTAATTTTTAAAAATATCGATTGGAAACGCGACCTTGACTCAAATGTTGAAGTGATGACGTGGAAGTTGCGCGAAGATGGACTTTGCAGTTTTCTGACGGCGGACGGTCTTTGCAGTATCCAAAAAAATCACGGCGAAGATTTTTTAACGGCGATTTGTCAAAGTTACCCGCGCGTAACGTACAAGTTCGACGAAAACTTTTTTGAACAGTCAATGACGCTGACTTGTCCTGTTGCCGCGCAGATGATTTTACTGCCTTTTGAGCCGATAACTTTTGTTGAAGTCGACGACGTGAAGGCAAGGGCGATTATCACCTTGAAAAAATTTTCGCGCAGTGTCGACGATTTTGTTAGCTTGCAGATGAACGCCATAAAAATTTTGCAGGATAGAAATTTTACGATAAATCAGCGGCTGAAAAATTTTTATGAATTGCTAGGCGGGAATTTTGAAAGCAATGTTGAATTTAATCTGAAAAATCATTCGTTGACGATTGTTGACATATTTAATAAAATGTATGGCGCAAACCTTAATGAACGTCGAAAAGATGAACTGCGCGGAAATTATCTGTTGTACAGAGGAAAAATTTTAAATGACGTGCAGGAAAATTTTTCTAATGTGCTGGAAAATTACCTTGTCAATGAATTTTTTATGCGCTGTTATCCCAACGCTTTCGGCGGCGGCGATATTCACAACGCCAGAATTTTTATCACGGGTTACAGGCTTATCGAATTTGCGCTAGTCTTGGCGGTCATTTCAAAAAGTAAAATGACAGTCGGCGATATGGCGGCGCTAATTATTTCAGTGAACGATACGCTTGATCATAATCGCGGCGGCATGGACGCAATTATAAATTTTGTAAAATCTTGTGACGAAAAAAATTTTGCGTCGGCGATGCTTGAATAAACTTTGAAAGGAATATTTTTTATGAGCGAAGAAACTAAAACTGTTTATTATCCACTACGACCAATGCAACGTTGGATTGTTGACAATCACTTTATTAAGGCGCGGTCAACAATGATGAATATTCACAGACTTTTAAAGCTTGATAATTCAATCGATATGCAAAGACTTGCTGACGCCGTTAATGCTATTCTCAATGAGTATGACATTTTCCGTTGCAGATTTGATTTTCATCCTGAAACAAATGATATTTGCCAGCGTTTCGACGGTGAAATTGAGCCCGTTACGGTTGAAAAAATTTCTGATGAAGAATTAAAAAAAATTGTACCAACCTTGACTTTGCCGTATAAATCTTTCAAAGAGCCGTTTTGGCGTATAAGACTTTTTGAAACGCCTTCGGCAAAATATTTATACTTGGATTTTTATCACGGCATATTGGACGGTACGGCAACGGTTATTTTATTTTGTCGGGAATTGGATTCGCGATACAAAGGAAAAATAATTAAGCGCGTACCTATGCAGTATGCAGATTACATTGAGGAAGAATTAAGGACGCCGCCAGAAATTCTTGCTAAAGGTCATAAATATTTCCGCGAAATGTTGAAGGACTTCGATTCCGAAAAACATTTAATTCCGCCTGACGTTGATAATTGGGACGATTGGAAGAAAGGCGAAGTCGAATACCACATATCAAATATTAC
>JAFSUE010000251.1 GCA_017445435.1 Selenomonadaceae bacterium
ATGACGAAGGAGGAAATTTTTATGATTCGTAAGGGAATAATTTTAGCTGGCGGCTCTGGTACTCGGCTTTACCCATTGACGGAAGTTGTATCTAAACAGCTAATGCCAATTTTTGATAAACCGATGATTTACTATCCATTGTCAGCGTTAATGTTAGCGGGAATTCGTGACATTTTAATTATCACGACGCCGCAAGATTCACATCTTTTTCAAGCGCTGTTGAAAGACGGTTCACAACTCGGCTTGAAAATTTCTTACGCCGTACAGCCTAAACCTGAAGGACTTGCACAGGCTTTTTTAATTGGCGAAGAATTTATAAACGGTGAAGGTTGCGCGTTGGTACTTGGCGACAATATTTTTTACGGCGCAGACTTCCCAAAACTTTTACGGCATGCCGCCGCGAATGATGAAGGCGCTACGGTTTTTGCGTACTATGTCAACCACCCCGAAGAATATGGCGTCGTTGAATTTGATGAGATTGGCAAAGCTATAAGCCTTGAGGAAAAGCCGAAAAATCCACGTTCAAATTACGCCGTCACGGGTTTATATTTTTACGACAAAGATATTGTCAACGTGGCGAAGTCGATTAAACCTTCTGCGCGGGGCGAACTTGAAATAACGGACGTTAATAAAGTTTACTTGCAACGTGAAAATTTGCGCGTTGAGAAAATGCGGCGTGGTTATGCGTGGTTGGATACTGGTACGCACGAATCACTTTTACAGGCGGCGTCATTCGTACAGACGATTCAGACGCGGCAAGGCTTGAAAGTTTCTTGTATCGAAGAAATTGCCTACCGTATGAAGTACATTGACGCAGAGCAACTTTTAAAACTTGCAGAGCCGCTGTCTAAAAATGATTATGGACAGTATTTGCAACGGCTGGCGAAAAAAATTATTCTGTAAAATTTTGAAAGGAAAATTTTATGGCAGTTAAAGCGTTAATTTTTGGCGTAGACGACCTATTCAACGAATTGCGCCCGTACTATGAAATGGCAGTTCAACGCGGCGATATGGAAATTGTCGGTCACGCAGTCATAGATCAAGGCGGTATCAAGCTTTACCCCGCACGGGGGGGGGGTAGACCCGCGCAACTTTGACATTGCTATAATCTCATCAATATATGATTTTTACAATAGAATGAAAATGCTTGAACGTTTAGAAGTGCCTCGTACAAAAATTATTGATGGTTGCGTTTTTTTTAATATGAATTGGCGTGACTTTAGCGAATTGATAACAGAAAATGTAGCTTATGGCGTACTTAATGGAAATGTTTTCAGTGATGTACATCCTGCTATTGGAACTGTTGGTGCATATCATCCTAGAATATATCAAACTTTAGACGAAAAATTAACTTTGGTACTTGATAAAAAAGGATATATCAACAGTGTTAGGATAACCAATCATGGAGCTGGATTTATTTCCGTCGGAAAGTTTTCATCTATTTCATGGAATGAACATTTTCAGCTTTCACTTAATGGACAGCACGATTATAAAAAATTAACTACCGTAGCGCCTGGTTATATAGGGTGGAAAAATCCTCCTGAGTTTGGCTTAATTAACGAAAATGGCTGTAAAATTTTAATTGGTAATGACGTATGGATTGGTAGAGATTGTATATTGAAAAGTACAAACCAAGACAAGCCGCTAGTTATCGGCGACGGCGCAGTTATTGCAAGTGATAGCGTCGTAGTTAAAAATGTGCCGCCTTATGCGATTGTTGGCGGCAATCCTGCGAAATTTATCAAATATCGTTTCGACGAAAAAATTATTGAGGCGCTCCTCCGTATTAAATGGTGGGATTGGGAC
>JAFSUE010000252.1 GCA_017445435.1 Selenomonadaceae bacterium
TTAAGGCGCGTATTGCGAAAGAACTTTCCACCGACAGCCCCGATTGGGTTAGAGTTTCGCTTGGGCAAGATGAACATATCAGCGGCGTTCCGATTAAAGAAATTACCGAAAAAACGCCGTGAAAGCCCCCTGCTTTAGTTGTGGGGATGAAACGACATCAATATTCTTGTTTTTTCATTTCGTTCTTTTATAATAATAAAAAATAAATTTTGAGAGGTGAGGTAAATTTAAAAGGTGGCAGACCAGACGTTAAAGGCAGTTCAAACTATGCCCACAAAACAACTGCAGCAGCGGTCGAGCCTTTCGATCCCTGCCGACCACCACAACGCCAGGATAGAGGAGCAAAGTAATAGCGGTAATAGCGGCACTCTTGCGTAGGACAGACAGACTAAAAATAAAAAGTTCGCAAGGACACAGGGCGGGGCATCGTCCTGCGGAGTAGACCTTGTCAGACTTCGCTTTCATTAGAAGCAAAGGTTGTTGATAACGGAATCTCCCGCCTTTAGGCGTGGGGAGTATGTCAATGCTACTTAAAAGCACATCAGATGCGGAAAAGTTTAAAGCTTAAAGTTTAAACGGAAAATTTCAAAGTTCAAAGATTTTAATGTTTAAAGTTTAAGGTTTTGCGCTCAAAGAGATTTGCACTTGCCGACGATGAATTGTTGTTACATTGCGGTGTAAATTCGTTCAAATCCTGCAATTAAGAGTTTCAGCAGATTAATCCAAACTGCGTGTGACTGTCTCGCAGGCCGGTAACTTGTCCTTTTAAATTGTTTTTAATTTGGGAGCGAAAATTTATGAATTGTTTTGTTTGCGGCGCAGAGATGAAACATTTTCTTGAAAAAGATTTCGGTATGAATCATCTCGGCAAATGTGAATACGTGCGCTGTGAAAATTGCGGAATGGTTGTTGCCAAGACGCTTTATGAAATGCCGCATGACGAATGGAGCGCGTTAAATTATGAATGTCACAGCAAACTTTTCGGCGGCGAATTGGACATTAAAGTTATAGACCCGCAATGGATTCAGCGCATTGAAATGCAGGCGGAACTTTTTGCCAAGCTTGTAAATCTCGGCGTGTTCAAGTCTGATTGGCGAACGATTGACTACGGCGCGGGTGACGGTAAACTTGCCGATAAAGTCAACGCAAAACTTAAAAAAATTTGGCTGAAAAAATTCGATGCTTACATGAAACCGTTGGACGAAAATTATTTGTCTGCCGAAGAAGTGACGCCTTCAACTTTTGATTTTCTTACAACTTCATCCGTTTTTGAACATCTGCTAGGCAATCAAGGCGACGTTGAAAAAATTATAAATCTTCTTAAACCTGAAGGCGTTATGGCGTTGCACACTTTAATTTGTGACGAAGTGCCGCAAGATCCGAACTGGTTTTACCTATTGCCGGTTCACTGTACCGTTTGGACCAATAAGGCTATGGCGATTGTCTACAAAAAATTTGGCTTCAAAGGTTGCGCCTACAATCTTGAAACGCGTATGTGGTTTATGTTCCGCAACGTTGCAGATTTTGAAAATTTGAAAGCCGCGCAGTTGAATGGCACGTGGCAATTTGACGAAAATTTTGTTGATTATTGGAAAGTTAAA
>JAFSUE010000030.1 GCA_017445435.1 Selenomonadaceae bacterium
CCTACTTTTTAGATTAGAGATAATTTTTAGGGCTAATACTTCTGCCGCTGTTAGCAATCGCGTAATTTATAGCGGATTTACGGTTATTCGCATATTTGCCAGGATTTTCGCCGTCAATTTTGTAGCCGTTAAGCTTGCCTTCGTTAGGGTCGAAAGATACGCCGTCGCCCGTATTTTTCCAAAGGTCTGTAAGTATCGCCGAATATTCTGCAAAGTTTTTAGTGTTGATAATGTTCGGTATAGGTCCGTCATAACGTCCAAGTGTCTTGAAAAGTTTTAAATCCTTTTCCATTTCTACGTAGTTACCACCAGAGACACCGTCGAGTTCTTCCATTGACATCATTTCAAAATCTTTCATTTGTTCCATTCCTTATTTTTTATTTTTTGTTAAAGATTTTGCTTTCTGTATCTTATACGCACGAGATTAAAAAATATTAAGAGTTAAATAAAAATTTTTAATTATACTACCTTAAAGGGGGGTAGTCAAGAACTTTTTAAAAAAAATAACGGGTTTCCCCGCCAAAAAATTTTGAAACAAATAGATTTTACGTTACGTCAAAGTTTATTCAATAAATTTTATGACCCGCGCAGGATTCCCTACGGCAATGGCATTGTCTGGAATATCTTTCGTGACAACCGAGCCAGTACCGACAATCGCATTTTCGCCAATCGTCACGCCTGGCAAAATTGAAACTCTTGCACCTATCCACGCATTTTTCTTTATCAAAATTTCTTTCGTGAAAATGACGCGAATATTTTTCGGCTCATGATTCACCGTGAAAATTCCGACTTCTGGTCCCAACATTACGCCGTCTTCAAGCGTTACTGTACCGACTGACATAACCGTCAAGCCGTGATTCGCGAAAACATTTTTCCCGAGAAAAACTCTGCAAGCACAATCAATTTGAAAAGGCGGCGTGAAAAAAGTTTTTTCAGGCAAGTTGCCGTTAAAAAGTTCGCGTTCAAGTTCGACAATCTTTTCAACATTAAGCGGATCAGTTTGGTTAATCAAATGGCAAAGGTGGGCGCAACGTGCAAATTCGCCATGCGCTTCACGTACATAATCTTCATCTTCGATAACGTGACAATGTTGACCGTTCCTCAACTTTTCAAAGACATTCATAATTTGTTCACCTTCAAAATTTTAATGCGTTTTCTTCAAATATTGCAAATCGCCGTACCAATAAGACGCCGTAGTTCCGCCGTCAATAAGAAAATCTGCGCCGCTGATAAATTTGCCACGACTTGACATTAAAAATTCCGCAAGGTCGCCAACTTCATCAGGCGTACCTGCGCGTTTGGCTGGTGAACCGTCAATCATTTTCAAGTAGCCGTCTTTGCGCGGTCCATGCAATTCATCATTGGCAAGCGGCGTTATGATAATGCCAGGACTAATTGAATTAATCGTAGCGCCACGTTTGCCCCAACGTGTAGCCTCATAAGCCACGCGCAGAACATTACAACGTTTTGAATATTGGTAAGCCTTCAACGTGTCGGTAATTGATTTTATGAAGTCAAGTTCCAAAAGTTTTTCAGTTGGTGAAGTTGCCAGCTGAAAATTTTGTTCCTCCGTCAATGCGCCGAGCCTGTGTCCACTTTGCGAAGAAATTATTACGCCAGAGCCGCCGTCCGCAATAACTTTGCCAAATTCTTCAAGCAAAACTGCCGTCCCATACAAGTCAACTTTCAAAATCGCTGAAACGGGAGCTTGTGACGGTGAAACGCCTGCCGCGTTAATAACGTTTTTAACCGCGCCAAAACTTTTAGCGTGTTCGACCAAATTTAAAATTGATTCGCGCGATGAAATGTCAACTGCAACTGTCGACGTTTCAAAGCCAGCGTCTTCCAAAATTTTAGCCGCCGCATTTGCCGCGTCAATTTTCAAATCGCCCAGCACAATGTGTTTACCTGCGCCGACTCTGCGAATTATCGCTTGTCCAATACTGCCAGTGCCGACTAAAACTGCAACGTCTTTCATAATTTTATCCACCTCAAATTTAATATGTTGACGCCTTGCCGTAAATCAAAATCCATTTGCCGCCGCGCTTTTCAACGTCAAAGGCAAGTTGCAAGCGCCACGTATTTTTTCTGCCGCCGAAAACTGCCGCCTCAACTTTTGACTGTCCAATCAATTTACCTTTCAAGCCGTCAACTTCGACAAAAATATTTTCAACCTGCGCGGAAAAATAATTTAATTCGCCGTCACGGACGCAACGCAAATATTCATTCTTCGGCTGATTCATTCCCGTCATATGCGTTAAAATAAATTCGTCGCCGTGAAGTTCATCAAGAATTTTTATATCCTTCGTCTGAAGTGCTTGCCACATTTCGGCGTAAAGATTTTTCAGCTGTTGTTCGTCAGTTAAAGGTACGCTCATAGAAAAATTTTCCTCCGCTGAATGATTTTTGAGAAAAAAAATTCCCGCTGCAAAAAATATTACGGCTGGAACGACAAGAAAATTTTTAATCATGAACTTTATAATTTGCTAAAAGATATTCGCCGACTCCAGGCGCGTCAGGATTATGACTGCCCTTGCCAGTGTCCATTGCGCGAAGTTGATTCATTTCATTTTCAGTCAATTCAAAGTCGAAAATTTCAATGTTGGTAGCAATGCGCGTAGGATTCGTAGACTTCGGCAACGTGATGAAACCTTCCTGCACTTCAAAGCGAAGAATAATTTGTCCAGCATTCTTGCCGTACTTTTCAGCAAGAGCGGAAATTTTTTCATTTTTCAAAAGTTTAGCGTCACCGTGACCGAGTGGATACCACGCCTCAATTTTTACGTCGTCTTTAGCCATAATGCCGCGCAGTTCCTTTTGCTGGAAAAGCGGGTTACATTCAACTTGATTGACGGCTGGCAAACTTTCAAATTGCGGTACAAAGTTTTGATAAATTTTCGGCGTCATATTGCTAATGCCTATTGATTTAATCTTGCCAGCTTTTTTAGCATCTTCAAGCGCTTTCCACGCGCCGACAACATCGCCGTAGGGTTGGTGCAAAAGGTACAAGTCCATATAATCCATACCCAAATTTTTCAGTGAAGTATCAATGCCTTTCGTCGCCGCGTCGTAGCCATAATCTTGCAACCAAAGTTTGCTGGTAATGAAAATTTCGTCACGCGCAATTCCGCTATCTTTAACGGCTCTTCCAACGTCAGATTCGTTGAAGTACGCCGCCGCCGTGTCAATGTGACGGTAGCCAGCCTTCAACGCCAATTTCACCGCGTCGTAAGTTGGACCATTATTTTCAATCATGAAGACGCCGAAACCTATCGCTGGAATTTCGTTGCCGTCATTAAGTTTAACGTTAATCAAATTTAAATCACCTTACCTTCAACCGTTATTTTTTTTCAACCAATTATCAACATCACGTTTGACGCTAGCAGGATCATCTTGACAGCGTTTGCCTTGAATGCCGAGTCCGTCAAGTACAGTTGCACCATTGGCGTACTGCTGAATTTCTTCCTTACCAATAAAATGTTCGCTTGCCGACGTGCAGAACGGAATGATTGTCTTGCCGCTGAAATTGTAGCTTTCAAGGAAAGTATAAATAATCATCGGCATATCAGACCACCACACGGGGTAGCCAAGATAAATTACGTCGTAGCTGTCGAAGTTGTCAATTTTATTTGCAATGGCGGGACGCGCTCTTTCCTGCTGTTCCTTTTTAGCAAGTTCAGTACAGTCATTGTAATTATCAGGATAAGGATTGACAGGTTTAATTTCAAAAGTTTTCGCGCCAAGATTTTCCGCTATGAAGTCCGCTACAATATGCGTGTTGCCTTTCGTAATGTTGCCGACGCTGTATTCTTCGCCAGTACGTGAAAAGAATACGACTAAAATTTTTTTAGCGGCGTCAGCACTTTCAGCAGTAGATTTATTTTCAGCGGCAGTTGAACTTGTCGCCTGCGCGGCAGTTTTATTTTCTGAATTCTGCGCGGAACTGCCGCAAGCTGTAAAAAAAATCATCAACGCCATTGCAAGCGTCAATGAAAAAAATTTTTTCACTAAAATTACCTCAACTTTAAATTGTTAATCAATCAACTTCAATCAAAACGTATTGAGGATTGCCAAGTTTAGCTTCAGCCATTGCAGAAAGTTGGCGGAGACCTGCGCGGGTTTCAATACGTTCTTTCATATCGTGACTATCAGGCGCATTGTAAATCATATCGGCGCAAGCTTGATCAACTGCCAAAATGTCAGTAGAAACAGCAATTCCGATGTCTTTCATTGTAGGTTCAGCGGCAGTGACGCCCGCGCAGTCACAGTCAACAGAAATTCGGCGCATAACGTTCATGAAGATAATGTGCTTGCCGAAATAGTTGCAAGTCGCGTTGGCGCTGTCGCACATAAGCTCCATAAAATATTCTTTCATGGGCCATTCAAGATAATTTTCAGGCACGTTGTTAGGGTCGACGCCGTGAACTTGTGCTTTGCCGAGATGACCAGAGGCGTTACCAATACCGATATTTTTCATTGAACCGCCGAATCCGCCCATTGCGTGACCTTTAAAATGTGTCAAGACAATCAACGAATCGTAATTCACCAAATGCGCACCCATTGCAACTTCTTTCAAGTGAAAACCATTGCGGACAGGTAAAGAAACAGTCTTGTCGTCTTCGTCCATAATGTCAACGTTGCAGAAAGTCCAGCCGTTCACCTTCAACGTTTCGCGGTGTCCTGCAGTGTCGAATCTGTCGCCGTGATAAAGCGTGTTGCATTCGACGATTGCGGAGTTGGGAACTTGCGCTTGAAAAGCTTGAACCATATCACGCGGCAAAATGTTTGGACCGTGTTTTTCGCCAGTATGAAGTTTAATTGCAACTTTGCCGAAAATATTTTCGTCAATCATCTTGTAAAGTTTGATGAGGTGTTCAGCGTCAATTTTCTTCGTGAAATAAACTTTCGCCGCCGAGCCGCTGTAATTCGTGCCAGTGACATTTTTGCTACCGATAACTGGTGCTTGATTTGCCATAAAAAATTCCTCCTCAAAATTTTAATTTAGATTTTGAAAAAATTAGAAACTTATGAAGGCATTATAGCATATTTGAAAATCTTTTTCATATACTACGCTAAAAAATTTTTTCATACACATTTCCACTTTTTTATAGTTGGTGTAAAATAATCGAAAATTTTTCTGGGGGCAGTTATGGAAATTAGAAAATCTACAGAAAATGACTTTAAAGTTATTATGGCAACTTATGCGTTCGCAAGGAAATTTATGGCTGAACACGGCAACCCGAATCAGTGGGGAACTACGAATTGGCCGCCAGAAAATTTAATTCACAAAGACATTGCCAACGGCAACAGTTACGTTTGCATCGAAGGCGGGAAAATTGCAGGAACTTTTTTCTACAATTTCGGCAAAGACATCGAGCCAACGTACAAAATTATTACCAACGGCAAATGGATTAATGACAGTCCCTACGGCGTAGTTCATAGGATTGCTGGAAACGGAATTGCTAAAGGTGTTGGCGCATTTTGCATAAATTGGGCTTATGAACAAAGCGGTCATCTTCGTATCGATACACATTCGGACAATGTAGTTATGCAAAATCTTTTAGCGAAATTAAATTTTGTTCGTTGCGGAATAATTCATGTTGAGAAGGATAATTCGCCGCGCATTGCCTTTGAAAAAATTTAAAATGCGCCACTCTTAAAATGCGGAACATACGGCGCTTCAAGACGTTTAATAATTTCGTCATCAAGTTTAATATCAAGCGCGGAAACAGCTTCTTCAATGTGTTTAACGGCAGTTGTACCGACAATCGGCGCGGTAATGTACGGCTTACTAAGCATCCAAGCTAACGAAGTTTGCGCCATTGAGTAGCCGATTTCTTTAGAAATTTTTTCAAGATTATCAACTACAACTTTGTCAACGTCATTTGTAGCATTCCAGACCATTGGCGATACGTCGTCAATAGCATTCCGCGCAGTTTTAGTTCCCCAAGGATGCGCACAACGTCCGCCTGCCAACGGTGACCAAATACAAGTTGCCATTTTTCTATCCATACAGAGCGGGAAAATTTCGCGTTCTTCTTCGCGGTAAATCAAATTATACTGCGGCTGAAGTGAAACAAACTTTGTCCAATTATGTTTTTCAGCGATATTTTGAAGGCGTTCGAGTTGCCATGCAAAAATTGTCGACGCACCGATATAACGCGCCTTACCAGATTTTACAACGTCGTGAAGAGCTTCCATTGTTTCTTCCATTGGCGTATTTGGATCGAGACGGTGAATTTGGTACAAGTCGACGTAATCCAACTGCAGACGTTTTAAGCTGTGATCAATTTCCGCCATAACATTTTTGCGGGAAGTGCCGCCGCCATTAGGTCTGCCAGGGCGCATTTCAAAATTAACTTTCGTTGCCACGACAATTTCATCGCGGTCAAGCCCAAAATCTTTAATGTAGCGTCCAGTAATTTCTTCACTGCTACCCATTTGATAAACGTTTGCCGTGTCGAAATAGTTAATTCCCAAGTCAATGGCTTTCTTGAAAATGTCTTTGCCGTCTTCGTAGTTACGAGCCCAAGGAAAGACGCCATTTTCTTTGCCAGGTTTGCCGAAACTCATCATACCAAGACAAATTCTTGAAACGTCCATTCCAGTGTTTCCAAATTTTACATACTGCATTAAAAATCTCTCCTTTAACTTTTAGTTTGAACCATTTTCACGACGCACAAAGTTTGTAAAAATCGGTGTTTCAAATTTGGGAAGTTCTACACCTAATTTTTTAGCCGCCTCCTTACATTTCAAAAAGTACGCCATATTTCTAGCGAGGACACGCATATTATAAAGTCCTTCGCCGTCGTCTTCAACTTCAGCCGCGTCCATTCCGTGAACCATATTCCAATAGCGCGTCGAAATGACGGGCATTTCTTGAACTGTAAAATATTTTACAAGCTGTCCAAAAACAGTTGTCGTACCTGCGCGGCGAGCTGAAACTACTGCCGCCGCTGGCTTAAGGTAAAAAGCTTTATTGCTGTTACCTTGAAATTCTGAAAAGAAAAGTCTGTCCATAAATCCTTTTAAATTTCCGCTCATTCCCGCGTAATGAGTCGGCGAACCGAAAATAAATCCGTCCGCAGTATACGCTTTTTCACGAAAAATATTTACGCAGTCATTTAAGACGCATTTTCCCGTTTCAATACATTTAAAACACGCCATACAGCCTCCGACTGGTTTTGCACCGAGCCAGTAAATTTCTGTCTCAACGCCTTCAGCTTGCAAAGTTTTAGCAACTTCTTCAAGTGCGCGATTTGTGCAGCCATTTTTATGTGGACTGCCATTTACAAGTAAAACTTTCATTTGTCCAATCCTTTTTCTTTGAGCCAAGCGAGTGCCAGTTTCATAATCTCTTCGTTGTTTTGCTCTTGCATAAGAAAATGCGAATTCCCCTTAATTCCAATATCTGGTAAGTGTACAAGTATTGCATCGCCGCCATGTCTGTTGATTGCGGCTACAAACTGTTCAGCCATAGCGTATTCTGTACCCCATTTGTCCTCGCCGACATTTTCTGAGCCAATCTGAATATAATCGCCGTAATAAAGAACAATGGGTATTTTGGTAAGTTTTAGAAAATCATTCATCGGAACACCCATTGCAGATGCGGAGAGTGCCTTAAAACGAGCGTCGGTAATTTTAGGCATTTCCGTTTCTGGGAAAATGAACGGTGTGCCGCCTGGTTCGTAGGCAATAATCGCTTTCACCTTATCCGTGCGAATAGCTGTACGCCAGCCGATTGTACCTCCCATAGAATGGGTTACTAAGATTGCGCCGTCTTTTTGCTGATTCACCAACTCGGCAAGAACATCGGCGTTTAAATCATTGTCCAAAGGACCTGAGCCAATAGTCCAGCTCTGCTGAAAAGCTTGATAATTTTTTTCGCCTTTAGGGAATTGTGCATTGGGAACGGGATTGCCTGCCGCGTCGTAGTGACCGATACGTGACAGTACATAAAGTGTCTTGTCACCGTACATAGGATTACTTGCCCAAGGTGTATCGGGAGTTACCGCTTCTGTAGAGAGATTCGATTCGCCGCTTCTTGGTTGGTCAACCAAATAAACTGAGTAACCAGCACGAACGAACATAGTATTGAAACCTTCTCGACCGTCTGGACCAGATTCCCATGTGCGTTTTGATTGTGCGCCACCATGCTGAAAAATGAGGGGTAACTTCTTAGCATGTACAGGTTTTTGGTATTCTACATAGGCAAAATCACCATAAGCCCGTTGCCCATCTTCAGCCACGAAATTTTCTTGTGAAAATTTTCCTGGACGTTCTTTATATGTGCCGCCCACAGTGAAGG
Organism: Selenomonadaceae bacterium; assembly: GCA_017445435.1. Lineage (GTDB taxonomy): Bacteria > Bacillota > Negativicutes > Selenomonadales > Selenomonadaceae > Quinella. Next base: position 8,309 of record JAFSUE010000030.1, read on the forward strand.
AACCTTGTGATTCAATCATAATCGGTTTAGCCGCGTCTGCAACATTCGTCGCAAAAATTCCAAAAGATAACGCCGCGCCGATTGCAAGTGCTTTAAAAATTTTTTTAGCTTTCATCCGAAGTCCTCCTCTACATTTTGCGTTTAATCTTTAAATTTATTTTACAGAATTTTGAAATGAAAATCCAATTATGATAAACTAATTGCAATAGAAAAATTTTTTTAAGGGAGGAAATTGCCATAGACTTCAAACAAATTGATTATGTTTTGGAACTGGCGAAGACGTGTAATTTCAACCGCGCCGCTGAAAATCTTTTCATTTCGCAACCCACTTTGACGTACCAAATAAAAGTTGTTGAAGAGGAAGTCGGCTTTCAAATTTTTTATCGTTCGGCGAAAGGCGCATTGTTGACGCCAGAAGGTCAGCAATTTTGTATCGCGCTTAGAAATATTCGTGACGAATTGAAATTTGCCATTGAGCAGGGGCAAAATTTCGGTAGCCGTTACAAAAAAAATATTTCAATCGGCTTGCCAATGCGTTCAGCAATTTATTTTTTGCCACAAGCCATTGAAAAATTTGAACAGTCACACGAAGGAATTTCCGTAACGCCAATTTTCATTACGCTGGGAAGTTGTGATAAATTTCTGCGCGGCGAACAAGATATAGTTTTTGCGCGTGAAGAAGATATGAAACACATTCCCGATATTAAAATTCACAAACTTTTTCAAAGCAAAATTTATTTGATAACTGAAAAGATTGATCCGCTTGCTACGAAAGAAAAAATTTTTATGGAAGATTTAATTGGACGGACTTTAATGGTTGGCGGCGGTTCACAGCCCGAACTTCGCGCCGTTCAACGTCGAGTGCTTGAAAAATTAAATTTGCCGCACTTCAACAGCAATGACTACGACACAACTTTAACGAATATTGCCGCGCATAAGGGAATTTGTTTAGCGCCAGGATTTTTGAATGACCGTAACCAAAATTTTGCATGGATACCTTTTGACTGCGACGAAAAAATTTCCTGCGTCGTATGTACTCACGCTGGCGATAAAAGAAAAGA
>JAFSUE010000005.1 GCA_017445435.1 Selenomonadaceae bacterium
AAAAAGGTTCGTCAAGCAACAAAAATTCTGCGTGAGAAGTCAAAATCCTTGCGAAGGCTACGCGCTGTTGTTGCCCGCCGCTAAGTTCGTGTGGATAGGAATTTTCAAGCCCGCGCAGTTCAAATCGCTGAATATTTTCGTAAAGACTGCGCAATTTTTCATCTTGCGTACCAACGGCGGCGAATAGAATATTTTCAGCAACAGTCATATTTGGGAAAAGTGCGTAATTTTGAAAAAGATAACCGACGCGGCGAAGTTGAGGCGGCAGGTTGATTTTTTTCACGCTGTCGAAAAGTACACGCCCATTTAAAATAATTTTGCCTTCGTCAGGCGTTTCAATGCCAGCTATACATTTCAGCGTAAAACTTTTTCCGCTACCCGATGCGCCGAGCAATGCAAAAACTTCGTCCCGCGCAGAAAAATTTACGTCAAGTGTAAAGTCGCGCAAAATTTTTTTAATAGATACATTTAAATCCATTTTTTTAGTGAGTAGTAAGTAGTGAGTAGTTAGTAGTTTTATCATTAAGCATTACGCATTCTTAATTACGCATTACTTTAAATCCATATTTGGAGAAAATATCTTTAGCGGCGTCACTGTTCACGAAGTCCAAAAAGTTTTTAGCGGCGTCAAGATTTTTACTGCCTTTAATAATCGCAACTGGATAAATAACTGGCTTGTGTGTATCCTGCGCGGCAACGGCAACCACTTTGACTTTATCGGAAATGGCGGCGTCCGTCGCGTAAACAATTCCGCAATCAGCGTCGCCACTTTCAACCCACGCTAAAACTTGTCGAACGTCCGAGCCGTAAACTGCCTTAGCTTTTACAGCGTCAAGAATATTCAGCGCCGTCAAAATTTCTTCGCTGTACTGCCCAACTGGAACGCCTTTAGGTTCACCCAATGCAACGTGCTGAATATTTTCATTAGTCAAATCTTCAAAGGCGGAAATATTTTTATCGCTGTCAACTGGAACGATTAGCACAACTTCATTTTCCAAAATATTTTTCCGCGTACCGTCAATAAGGCTACCAGATTTTTCAAGCGCGTCCATTTGTTTTTGCGCGGCAGAGAAAAATAAATCTGTTTCGCCGCCGTTTTCAATCGCCTGTTGAAGTGCGCCGCTTGAGCCGAAATTAAAAATAATTTTGACGTTGGGATTTTCCTTTTCATAAAGCGCGGAAATTTCTTTCATCGCGTCCGTAAGACTTGCCGCCGCTGAAATGTGGAGTTCGGAAGGTTTATTTTCCGTCGCCGAATTTTCGCCGCAACCAGTCAAAAGTAAAATGGTCAACGCTACTAACAGCGTAAAAATTTTTTTCAAGTTAATCACCTCGCCGCTAAAAATACCACAAGCGAAAAAATTTTTGAAGTGATATTTATCACTGCCAGCAAAAAAATTTCTTGTTAAAATTTTCAGAAAAAGGAGAGTGATAGTGTGGGCAGTATTTTGAAAAAATTAAAGTACCTGATTCCTAAGGAACGCTCTGCAGATAATCATCAACAAATTCATGAAGGCGGGCGCGAATGGGAAAATATGTACCGTGACCGCTGGAGTTTTGACAAAGTTGTCCGCTCAACGCACGGCGTAAATTGTACGGGCTCTTGCAGTTGGAATATTTACGTGAAAAATGGTTTAGTGGCGTGGGAAAATCAAGTTCACGATTATCCAGAAACGTCGCCAGATATGCCAGACTTTGAACCGCGCGGCTGTCCTCGTGGTGCAAGTTTTTCGTGGTATTTGTACAGCCCGCACAGAATTAAATATCCATATCTGCGCGGCGAACTTGCTGAACTTTGGCGCGAAGCTAGAAAAAATTTTCCTACTGCATTAGCGGCGTGGCAAAGTATCGCGAATAATCCAGCGCAAATGAAAAAGTACAAAGAAGCTCGCGGCATGGGCGGCTTTGTACGTTCAAATTGGGACGAAGTTTCAGAATTAGTCGCGGCAAGTTTACTTCACACTGTCCAAAAGTACGGTCCAGATAGAATTTTCGGCTTTTCAGTCATTCCTGCAAAATCTATGTTGAGTTACGCGGCAGGTTTAAGATTCGTACAACTTATGGGCGGCGCTGGTTTAAGTTTTTACGATTGGTACGCAGATTTACCGCCTGCAAGTCCACAAGTTTGGGGCGATCAAACTGACGTTCCAGAATCAAGCGATTGGTTTAACGCGGGCTACATTATTACTTGGGGGTCAAACGTTCCATTGACGCGGACGCCTGACGCACATTTTTTGACGGAGGCACGGTACAAAGGGACGAAAGTTGTATCAATCGCGCCTGACTATGCCGAATCGACGACCGTTGCCGATACGTGGATAAATTTAAAAACTGGCAGTGATTCAGCGCTTGCAATGGCAATGGGGCACGTCATCTTGAAAGAATATTACTGGGGCGAACCAGCGGAATTTTTTATTGACTACGCGAAAAAATTTACTGACTTTCCATTCCTTGTAATTCTCGACGAAAAAGACGGCAAATTTCAACCTGGCAGATTTTTAAACGCTAAAGATATGGGGCGCAATGAAAAGCACGCTGAATTTAAACATTATCTGATTGACGAATTGACAGACAAACTTGTCATTCCCAACGGCACAATGGGCGATCGTTGGGACAGGCAAAATAAATGGAATTTGCGCGAAGAAAATTCAGATACTGGCGAAAAAATTTCTCCTAAGCTTTCAATCTTGAAAGATAAAGACGGCGTTGCAGAAATTTTGTTGCCGTACTTCGGAAATGACAGAGGAAGTAAACCAATTTTAACTCGCGCAGTTCCTTATAAAAAAATTAAAACGGCTGACGGCGTTAAACTTGTCACGACGGTTTACGACTTGACGCTTGCGAATTATGGAATTGATACAGGTATCGGCGGCGAATTTGCCAAATCTTACGAAGACGATACACCGTACACTCCGAAATGGCAGGAAAAATATACTGGCGTTAAAGCTGATATGGTCATTCACACTGCGCGGGAATTTGCAGATAATTCTTTGAAGACGCACGGGCGGACAATGGTTATTATGGGCGGCGGCATTAATCATTGGTATCATGCCGACGTTGTTTACAGGACGATTTTAAATTTGCTGATGTTCTGCGCTTGCGAAGGCAGAAACGGCGGCGGTTGGGCTCATTACGTTGGACAGGAAAAATTGAGACCTGCTGAAGGTTGGGCGCGAATTATGACGGGTACTGATTGGCAAGGTGGCGCGAAACTTCAAAACAGTACTTCATTTTACTACTTCGCAACGGATCAATGGCGCAGTGAAGAAGTTGACACATTGCCGCTTGTATCGACGACTGAAAAGCCGCGTTATCGTCATCCCGGCGATTATAACGTACTGGCGGCGCGTTTAGGCTGGTTGCCAAGTTATCCAACTTTCAATAAAAGCGGACAAAAAATTTTCGACGAAGCAAGGGCGGCTGGCTTTAACGGCATTGATGAAATTAAAAAGTTCGTTGCAAAAAGTTTGAAAGATAAGACGTTGGAATTTGCGATTGAAGACCCTGACGCACCAGAAAATTTTCCGCGCAATTTATTTATTTGGCGAAATAATTTAATCGGCTCTTCGTCGAAGGGTCACGATTACTTTTTAAAATATTTACTTGGTACGAAAAATAGTTTGTTTGCGGAGGAAGAAACGCCGATTAAACCAACTGAAATAAAATTCCGCAGTGAAGGTGAAATTGGACGTTCAGGCGGCGCACTTGACGGCAAATTAGATTTACTTGTGGACTTAGATTTTCGTATGGCGTCTTCGGCGCTGTACGCAGATGTAGTTTTACCAACGGCGACTTGGTATGAAAAGACCGACTTGTCATCAACCGATATGCACCCATTCGTTCATCCATTTCAAGCGGCAGTCGATCCACTTTGGGAGGCGCGAACTGACTGGGATATTTTCCGCACATTAGCGGCGGCAGTGTCGAAAGTTGCGAAGGAGGCTAACTTCCCGCTTTATAAAGACGTTATGGCAGTTCCAATTCAGCACGATTCAGAAGGCGAAACGGCACAGCCTGAAGGAAAAATTCTTGATTGGAGCAAGGGCGATTGTGAACCAATTCCAGGTAAGACAATGCCAGCTATCGTAATGATTGAGCGTGACTATACGAAAATTTTTGACAAGTGGGTTGCACTTGGTCCCAACGTTGAAAAAGGTATGGGCTCTAAAGGTATGTCTTGGGCGTCTAAGCAAGACTATGAAGAAATTCGTACACGCAACGGAGTTATTGAAGATAAAAATTTAATTTCTTACGGTATGCCGTCAATTTACGAAGCTAAACAAGCTTGTGATGCAGTAATGGGACTTTCGACGACGACTAACGGTTCAGTTGCCGTCCGTGCATGGAAAGACCTTGAAAAGAAAACTGGGCTTGACAATTTAACGGCGCTTGCCAGTGACAGAGAAAGTGAACGCTTTACCTTTGATATGGTAGCAATTCAGCCGCGCGAAACGATAACTTCGCCGACTTTCACGGGCAGTAACCAAAATCGCCGATATACGCCTTTCAGTACGAACATTGAACAGTTAATTCCCTTCCGTACAGTTACTGGGCGTCAATCTTTCTACGTCGACCATGAAATGATGCGCGAATGGGGCGAAACTATGTCGATTTACAAGCCGATTTTAGAATTTCGCCCGCTTAAAAATCCACTTGGCGCTACAAAAGAAATTACGCTGAAATTTTTAACTCCGCATAATAAATGGAGTACTCATTCAATGTACTTTGACAGTCAGCAGATGTTGACGCTTTTTAGAGGTGGGCAAACTGTTTGGCTTAATGAAAAAGACGCGGCAGAAATTGACGTGAAAGACAATGACTGGATTGAAGTTTACAATAAAAATGGCGTTGTAGCCGCCCGCGCAGTTGTATCGCCTAGACTTCCTCGCGGTGTAGCTTTTATGTATCACGCGCAGGACAGACACATTAACGTTCCTGGCTCAAAAATTTCTGGTACACGTGGCGGAACTCACAACACGCCTACGCGAATTCATATGAAACCTACACATATGATTGGCGGCTACGGTCAGTTAAGCTACGGTTTTAATTACTATGGACCGACGGGCAATCAACGTGACATTTACATTGTGGCGCGTAAAATGACAGAGATCGACTGGCTTGAAGATTAATTAGGAATGCTTAATGCGTAATGCGTAATGATTTTTCCTAAAAGCTAATGAGGAAGTGAAATTTTATGAACATAAAAGCCCAAGTTGCAATGGTGATGAATCTTGATAAGTGCATAGGCTGTCACACTTGCTCAATCACCTGCAAAAATGTCTGGACTAACCGCGAAGGCGCGGAATATATGTACTTCAATAACGTTGAAACTAAGCCTGGCATTGGCTACCCTAAAAATTGGGAAGATCAAGAAAAATGGAAAGGCGGCTGGCAAGTCAATGGCGGCGAACTTTCTTTGCGTACTGGCTCGAAGTTGGAGCGCATTTTAAAACTTTTCTATCATCCCCAACAACCTGAACTTTTGGACTACTACGAACCCTGGACTTATGATTATGAAACATTGATAAATTCGACGCGGAAAAATCATCAGCCCGTAGCGCGTCCGCGTTCGCTTATCACGCAAAAGCGAATGAATATTAAATGGGGTCCAAATTGGGACGACGACTTAGCTGGCGGCGAATCTGCGCGGCAAGATGTAAATCTGAAAAAAATTGCAGAAGATATTACGCTGGAATTTCAAGATATTTTTATGAAGTACTTACCGCGAAATTGTAACCACTGCTTAAATCCTGCATGCGTGGCGGCGTGTCCAAGCGGCGCGATTTATAAACGTGACGAAGACGGCGTAGTTTTAGTGTCGCAAGATGCTTGTCGTGGCTGGCGTCACTGTATACCCGCTTGCCCTTACAAAAAAGTTTATTACAACTGGAAAACTAATAAGGCGGAAAAATGTACCTTCTGCTATCCTCGACTTGAAAACGGCTTGCCTACAGTTTGTACTGATACTTGCGTCGGTCGAATACGTTATCTCGGAATAATTTTGTACGACGCAGACGCCGTACTTTCAACGGCGAAAACTACTGACGAAAAAAATATTTATCCAACGTTGCTTGACGTGATAAAAGATCCAACTTCCCCTGAAGTTCAAGCGGCGGCAAGGCAAGCTGGCATTTCCGAAGCTGTCATCAAGGCGGCTGAAATTTCGCCCGTCTACAAAATTATAAAGCGCTGGCAATTAGCGTTACCACTTCATCCCGAATACCGCACTTTGCCAATGGTATGGTACATTCCGCCGTTGTCTCCAATTATGAAAGTGCAGGAAGATAAAGTTTACTTGCCCAATTCCGAAACAATGCGAATACCGCTAGCGTACCTTGCCGAACTTTTCAGCGCTGGCGATACAAAAGTTATTGCACGTACACTTCAACGCTTGCTTGATATGCGCTCGGTAATGCGGCAAAAAGAAATTAACGCCGCGCCGCCGAAAAATTTGGAATTTGAAGTTGGCGAATATGAAAAAATGTACAGACTTTTGGGAATTGCAAAGTACGCTGACAGAATCAAACTTCCCGCAGGTCTTCAAGGTAAAACGCATGAACAACTGCGCGAATTGCAAGGTAGCGCGGGCTATGCTTGTCCAGGAGGATTTTGCTAATGGAAGAATATCAAGTCACGCTGAAAATTGCGGCGTACCTTCTGGGCTATCCTAATGATGAGTGGCGGGAAAATTTTTCTGAATATCGGGCGGCGATTGATGAAATTAAAACTCCGCAGATTAAAAATGCCTTGACAGATTTATTTAACTACGTCGAAAAACTTGGCGCGAAAGATTATGAAACTTTGTATGTACGCTCCTTCGACTTTTCGCAGAATACAAATTTGTACTTGACAACTCATGACCGTACAGACTTCGGCAAGCAGGCGCAGGAACTTCATGAATATAAAAGTTTGTTCCTTGAAAATGGTTTTGACTTGAATAACGAACTGCCTGACTACCTGCCCGCAATTTTGGAATTGGCGGCTACAGTTCCCGCGCAGAATGCTAAAAAAATTTTGGACGCGGCAAAAAGTAAAATTGAACTTTTGCGCGACAGATTCATTGAGGCGAAATTGGCACACGCATTTTTACTCGACGCAGTTTTAATTCAAGCGGAAAATTTAAATTCGGAGGTGAAAAATTGATGAGCGGATTTATTTGGGGCGCGTTGCCGTACATTGCCTTCACAGTTTTAATTGTCGGTACGCTTTACCGTTACTCGACGAACACGCGAACTTGGACGACTAAGTCAAGCCAATTTTTAGCGAAAGGCAGTTTAAAAATCGCTGGTCCAATGTTCCATTTAGGTTTAGCAATGGCATTTGGCGGACACGTGATAGGAATTTTAATTCCCAAATTTTTAACAGACGGCGCGGGCATTGATGAACATCTTTATCATATAATCGCGCTAGCAGGCGGCATACCTGCGGGAATTTTATTTTTTGTAGGATTTTTTCTTTTAATGCAACGTCGATTCGGCAACCCGCGAATGAAAGTAAACACGTCGACAATGGACGGCTGGCTTTACTTGATACTTTTCTTGACGATAGCAACAGGATGTATGGCGACGGCTTTAAATGCAACTGGAATTTTGGGCGACTTCAACTACCGCGAAACGATAAGCCCTTGGTTCAGAAGTCTTTTAATGTTCCAACCTGACATCAGCTTAATGGAAAATGTTCCGCTGATTTTCAAATGTCACCTTTTGTGCGCAATGACGCTGATAACAATTTTTCCATTCACAAGACTTGTACATTGTTTAAGTTTTCCCTTTGAATTTTTCTTCAGAAACAATATAATCTACCGCAGAAAATAAAAATTTTTTTGCGGAGGGATTAACAATGAATGAGCAGAGTACTATTGCCTTTCTGATTAAAGGACTTTTGACAAGAGTTTTTAAACTTGTTGCAGTCATTGTCTTAGTTATGATTGTGAGTCTTTACCTTTTTTCAAGCTATACGGCTGTCGTAAATGAAGCTGGCATAGTTCGCGGCGGCAGTCAGCGCGTAGTTAAACAGGTGCTTGCAGGGGCGGACTCTACTCAAGCTACTGAAAAGGTTGAAGGCTTGTTGAAAAAACTTGACGGCGCAATTTTACTTGGCAGTTTTTCAACCGAACGTGACAAAGTCGAATCGTACTGGAACTCGGAAGTTAAAACAGCCATTGCCAATTTCAAAACTTCAAACGATCCCGCCAAACTTTTAGAAGTCAGCGAAACATATTTCGGACTTACAAATACAATGGTCGACGCGGCGCAAAGTATGGTAAACATTATGACTTACGTTTTGTACTTGTTGCTAATCGGCTTTGCGGCGGCAGTTGGATTTTCCTTGAAAAAAGTTTACGCCATATTTCAAGAAAGAGTTGTTGAACCGATTGGGACTTTGGAAGGTAGCATTAACAAACTTGCTCAAGGCAATTTGAATCAAAAGTTAGTTTACAATCGCGAAGATGAAATTGGAAAACTTTATGACTTGTTAAATAAAATGCGTGTCGGACTTTCAAGCTACGTACAAGATATTGAAAAAAATCTTCGCTCAATGGCGGGTGGCGATTTAGTGACGGCAACTGATATGAAGTACATCGGCGATTACGTACCAATTCAAACGAACATTGAACACATTCGCGAATCACTTTGTAACGAAATGCACTCAATGGCGGAAATTGCCGAACAAGTTGCCGTAAGCGCAAATGAAGTTTCGCAAGTGTCACATAGCCTTGCAGAAGGTGCAGTCAGTCAAACTGAAAGCATTCAACAGTTACAATCGAAAATTCAGGAGACAATGCAACAAAACGCTAAGGTTGAAACCTTCGTACAAAATGCCCTTCAACGCGGCGCCGATACCACGCGAAGTATTGAACTTAGCCGCGTACAAATGGACAAAGTTGTTGACGCGATGAACGAAATTAGCAAGGCGTCAGAGGAAATTAAATCAATTCTTGGCGCGTTGGACGAAATAACTGGGCAAACTGCGCTGTTAAGTTTAAATGCGTCGATTGAGGCGGCACGTGCTGGCGAAGCTGGGCGCGGTTTTGCAGTCGTAGCTGATGAAGTTAGAAAGCTTGCTGAACAATCTGCAAGTTCCACACAAAATATTCAACACCTTATCACAAATGCGCTGGCTGGAATTGCTCACGGAATGGAAGTTGTAAATACGGCGTCAAATTCTTTGTCTGGCGTCACTGAAAATACAGAGGAAGTCACAAAAGTTATTCGTCAACTTAGCGAACAAAGTAGAACTCAACAAAATATAATGAATGAAGTTAATACACTTTCACAAACAATTTTGGGCGTCGTCACGGATAATTCTGCCGTGTCTGAAGAATGCGCGGCGTCCAGTTCCGAACTTTCCGATTACTCCAACGCCTTCAAAGAAAGTGTAGGCAAATTTAAAACTGTATAATTTTTAGTTAATTAAAATATTTTTTCTTTTGACGCAAAATAAGTTTATAAAAAAAATTTTTCAACACAACATATTTAAAATAGGAGATAAAATTTATGGATAGTAAAATGTTTTGTTTTCAATGTCAGGAGACTCAAGGGAATAAAGGTTGCACAGTCAAAGGCATTTGCGGAAAAACTGCCGAAATTGCGAATTTACAGGACAAATTGATTTATGTTACAAAAAAATTAAGTGCGGCGAAAGTTGCAAATGTCAGTAAAGAAATTACGCTGAATCTTTTTTGCACGATAACAAACGCAAATTTTGACGCTGAATTTTTAAATGACCGAATCAATAAAACTTTGAATTTGATTCCCGAAAAAATTGAAATTCCTGAAAATATCGGCGTGCTTGCTACGGAAAATGAAGATGTCCGCAGTTTGCGCGAACTTATAACTTACGGCTTGAAAGGTATGGCGGCGTACCTTTACCATGCAAACGCGCTCTGTTACGACGACGAACAAATTAACGCCTTCATGCAGTCGACGCTTGCTAAACTTCTCGACGACACTTTAAGCGGCGACGATTTAACCGCGCTTGCACTTGAAACTGGCAAAGTTGGCGTCGATACAATGGCGCTACTCGACAAGGCTAACACTTCAACTTACGGTAACCCCGAATTGACAAAAGTTAATATCGGCGTCAGAAAAAATCCCGCAATTTTAATCAGCGGTCACGATTTAAAAGACCTTGAACAGTTGCTTGAACAGACTGAAAATACTGGCGTCGACGTTTACACAAACGGCGAAATGCTCCCTGCGCATTACTACCCCGCCTTCAAAAAATATAAAAACTTGGTCGGCAATTACGGTAACGCTTGGCATTTGCAACAGAAAGAATTTGAAAAGTTTAACGGCGTAATTTTGCTTACGACAAATTGTCTTGTGCCGCCGAAAGAAAGTTACAAATCGCGCGTATTTACGACGGGCGCGGTTGCTTATCCAAATTGCAAATATATTTCTGAAGTCGACGGCAAGAAAGATTTTTCGCCGCTGATTGAACTTGCTAAAACTTTGCCGCCGCCTACTGAATTGGAGACTGGCGAAATTATCGGCGGTTTTGCCCACGAACAAGTTTTTGCATTGGCAGACAAAGTTGTTGACGCCGTTAAATCTGGCGCAATTAAAAAGTTCGTCGTAATGGCAGGTTGTGACGGTCGCCAAAAGTCACGCGAATATTACACAAACTTTGCTAAGGCTCTGCCGAAAGACACGGTAATTTTAACTGCGGGCTGTGCAAAATACAAATTCAATAAACTTGATTTAGGCGATATTGGCGGCATTCCGCGAATTTTAGACGCTGGACAATGCAACGATTCATATTCTTTAGCTTTAATCGCGTTGAAGTTGAAGGAAGTTTTCGGACTTGACGACGTGAACAAATTGCCGATTGTTTATAATATAAGCTGGTTTGAGCAGAAGGCGTGTACCGTGCTTTTAGCGCTGTTGTACTTAGGTGTAAAAAATATTCATCTCGGTCCTACGTTGCCCGCGTTTTTAAGTCCCAACGTTGCTAAAGTTTTGGTTGAAAATTTTGGTATCGGAACAATTTCAACAGTTGACGAAGATATAAAAAAATTGATTGGCTAAAAAATTTATAAAAATTTTTTCACTCCGCATTGTCGGAGATTTTTTTTGCTATAATTTAAAAAAATTTAAAAGAAGTGGCATATTGAGAATTTACCTTAATTTAGACGAATCCAAATGCGTAATGCAAATTTAAAAAGAAATTGTAAAAAAAATCTTGAACTTGTAAATTCTTTTATGTTGCACTACGAAAATTATCGCAAAAAAAATTTAAATCAACGCGAAAAAATAGATTTTTTTATAGAAATGCGATTATTTTATTGCTGTCGATAAAAAAATTTTAAAATATTTTTGCGAAGAAATTAAAATTGTAAATCCGATTGAATTTGTAAAAATTTTGGAAGTGTGAATTATGGAAAATGAATTGGTGAGGAAAGGAATAAAATGTTTGATTGAAAATCTCGGCTACAGCGATGCTAATGAATTTTTGTATCAAGTCGTGAAAAATAATATTGAATACTTCGATTACACTGAATGGCAGCGTGAACATCTTTTCGAAGGAATGACTGACGAAGAAATTTTGAATGGCGCTATTGATTATGCTAAAAAAAATCATCTCAATTAAAAATTTGTTGTAATAAATGTCATAGCGAAAAAATTTTTTAATGATATAATTTCCTCTGAAGTTTTTATTTTGGAGGAAAATTTTTTTGAAGGAAATTAAAGTTGAAGACGCCGTCGGACAAGTACTTTTTCACGATGTCACGGAAATTATTCGTGGCGTTACGAAGGGCGCACGCTTTCGCAAAGGTCACATTATCGCGGCTGAAGATATTCCAGTACTTTTGAAGCTCGGCAAGGAAAATATTTTTGTCTGTGATTTTGATGACGAAACAAAACTTCATGAAAATGACGCCGCTGAAATTTTGAAAAATATTTGTCAAGGCGAAAATTTATCTGCGTCCGAAGTTAAAGAAGGTAAAATCGAACTTGCCGCCGCCTTCGACGGAGTTTTTCACGTCGACGAAGAAACGCTTTACAAAATAAATGACGTTGAGGAAATTTGTATTGCCACGCTGAAAAATAAAATTCCCGTCCGCAAAGGAAAAACTGTTGCGGGAATGCGCGTAATTCCGCTAATTATCGATAAGGCTAAAATGGACGCCGTAAAAAATTTAGCTGGCAATGAACCACTGATGAAAATTTTGCCGTACAAAAATTTTAAAGTCGGTTTAATCGTCACTGGCTCGGAAATTTTTCACAATCGCATTGAAGATACTTTCACGCCAGTTATTGACGCCAAATTAAAAAATTTCGGCTTGCAAATTGATGAGCGCCGCGTTTCTGACGATTCAACGGCAATGACAAAAAATTTTATCGACGAACTTTTAAATTTGGGAATGGAAATGATCCTTTGTACTGGCGGAATGAGCGTTGACCCTGACGATAAAACGCCTGCCGCAATTCGTGCAAGCGCGTCTAAGGTTGTCACTTACGGCGTACCAGTTTTGCCAGGCGCAATGTTTATGCTTGCCTACAAAGACGACGTACCGATTATGGGCTTGCCAGGCTGTGTGATGTACTGCGCGAAAACTATTTTTGATTTGGTACTGCCGCGAATTTTGACAGGCGAAACTTTGACGCGAAAAGATTTTGTGTCAATGGGCGTCGGAGGGCTGATTTGAATTAAGAATTAAGAATGTAGAATTAAGAATTTTTTTTGCGAATTGGAGGAAAATTTTTTTGGAAGGCATTGAACTTGAACAGGCGATTGAACTTTTGACTGCGCAGGTTAAGCCAGTCGACGACGTTAGAGAAGTTTTGTTGCTCGGAGGATTAGGTAGCATTGTAGCTGAAAATTATTTTGCAAAGTTCGATAATCCACCTTTCAACCGTTCGCCACTCGACGGGTACGCCGTAAATTCTGCCGATACGCCAAATAATTTTAAAGTTGTCGGTGAAGAATGCGCGGGCGATTTTTGGCGCAAAACTTTAAAGCGCGGCGAAGCTCTGCGAATTATGACTGGCGCGGCAATTCCTAAAGGTACTGACTGCGTCGTAAGGCAGGAAGATATTATCAAGGTCGACGCCGAAAATATTTTTGTGCCGAAAAAACTTCAACACCATGAAAATTTTTGTTTCGCAGGTGAAGACGTGAAAAGCGGCGATTTAATCGTTGAGAAAGGTACAATTTTGACGGCGGCTCACGTTGCAGTTTTGGCAAGTCAAGGTTATTCACTGGTAAAAGTTTATCGCTTTCCAAGCGTTACTATTGCGTCGACTGGTGACGAACTTTTAATGCCGTATGAAAAACTTGCTAAGGGAAAAATTTACAACAGCAATTTGTACCTTTTACAAGCGCGGGTAATTGAACTTGACGTTGCGTTGGGAAATTTAGGAAACTTGCCTGATGACCCTGAAGTTGTCGCAAAAAAAATTTTGGAATACGATAGAAAAACTGATTTGCTGATAACTACAGGCGGCGTGTCGGTCGGCAAAAAAGATATTATGCACGAGGTAGTTAAAAAAATCGGCGAAAAAATTTTTTGGCGCGTCAATATGAAACCTGGCGCTCCAGTTATCGGCTGGCGTACTGAAAATTTTTTATGCTTGTCATTGTCGGGCAATCCATTCGCCGCCTTCGCTACGTTTGAACTTTTAGCGCGTCCGATTATCGCTAAACTTAATCGCCGCGCAGATTTTATGTACAAGCGCATTAAAGCGGTTATGGCTGACAATTTCCCTAAACAAAGTCGCGGTCGCCGATTTATTCGCGCTAAGTTTGACGACGGAAAAATTTATCTGCCCGAGCAACACGCGTCGGGAAGTTTATTTTCTGCCGTCGATTGTAACGCGCTGGTCGACATTCCCGCAGGTACAGGCGCATTGAAGATTGGCGATAAAGTTGAAGTGGTGCTACTTTGATTGACCAATTTGGACGACGTATCGAATATGCTAGAA
>JAFSUE010000253.1 GCA_017445435.1 Selenomonadaceae bacterium
ATTTCATTGACTGGCGCTCCGTATGACACAATGCAAACTGTTATCGGTCACGCCGTCGAATCTAAAGGCTCATTAAAAGAATTTGGCGTTGGCTACCGCGAAATTGATTTGACGAATGAAAAAAATTATTTTGACGCAATAAAAAATGCCGTGACGGCTAAAACTAAATTGGCGCTGATTCAAAAGTCACGCGGCTATTCAACGCGAAAAACTTTGACGGTTGATGACATTGAAAAAATCTGCGCGGCGGTTAAATTTGCAAATAAAAATTGCGTAACGTTCATTGATAATTGCTACGGTGAATTTGTTGAACGACGCGAACCTATTGAGGCGGGCGCTGACATTGTGGCGGGAAGTTTGATAAAAAATATTGGCGGCGGACTTGCACCAACTGGCGGCTATATTGTTGGAAAAAAAATTTTAGTTGAACTTGCCGCGTACAGATTGACGGCACCAGGTATGGGCGGAGAACTTGGCGCAAGTTTAGGGACGCCACGTCTTTTGTATCAAGGATTATTCGTAGCTCCACACGTCACGGCGCAGGCGTTGAAAGGCGCAATTTTCGCGGCAGGAATTTTTTCACGATTAGGCTACAAAGTTTTTCCAGCGACGAAAGATTTACGCGGCGATATAATTCAAGCGATTGAGTTAAACCGCGCAGAAAATTTGATAGCATTTTGCCGAGCGGTACAAAAATTTTCGCCAGTTGATTCATTCGCCGTACCAGAGGCGTGGGAAATGCCAGGCTATGAAGATGAAGTGATTATGGCGGCGGGAACTTTCGTTCAAGGTGCGTCAATCGAACTTAGCGCCGATGGACCATTGCGCGAACCTTACGCGGTCTACTTGCAAGGCGGCTTGACTTTTGAACACGCTAAATTGGCAGTTTTGGAAGCCGCTAAAGCTAGCTTGCAAATTTTGTAGACAAAAAAAGTTTTAATATTTTATAATGCTAATGGTGTCGTAAAGCGGCAGGCGGATCGTCACTTCCTCAAGAGAGGGGGTGATGTTGATGACGAAGTACGAGTGGATTAGCATCGCTATTTCCGCAAGTAACCTTATAATCACGCTTATTAGCTTTTTAGCTGACGAACGAAAAAAGCCGCCTGAATCCCTAATTTAGACGGCTTTTACCTAATTTAATTTATTCTAACAACTGCATTCAGGGCGATTCCGCTTGCCCCACCGTTCTCCCGTTTTTTGCGAGATTTTTTATTGTACAAATTATAGTCTACCTTATTTCAAACGTCAAGATTATAAAATTTTACTATAAAAAATAAATCGTGACAATCTGCCAATAAAAAGTTAAAATCTTCCCGTAAGAATTGCGAGGAGGTTTTTTTGTTAGAAAAAATTTTTTTGCGGGGTGAAATTTTGTATTGGGGAATTTTATTTGTAGCAGGATTGTTTGAAATTCTTTGGGCAGTTGGCTTGAAGATGACGGAAGGATTTTCAAAAATTATTCCCAGCGTCATCACGGTTGCAGGAATAGTAGCAAGTTTTTTCTTTCTAGCAATCGCGTTAAAAAAGTTGCCGCTGTCAATCGCCTATGCAATTTGGACGGGGATAGGTACGGTAGGCACAGTTATATTTGGAATTTTTTATTTTCATGAGCCGACAGACTTAGCGCATTTAATTTGCGTGGCAATGATTCTTTGCGGAATAATTGGACTTAGAATTTTAAGTTGAAAATTTTTTAAGTTGAAAATTTTTGAGAGGTGAAACATTTAAATGGATTTTTTCCACCAGTTTGTACAACAGCTTATTAACGGCGTCAGCTTAGGTAGCATTTACGCTTTAATTGCGCTTGGCTACACGATGATTTACGGCATTATAAAGTTAATTAATTTTGCGCACGGCGATGTTTATATGTTCGGCGCATACGTGGGATTTTTCGCGATAAGCGTTGCTGGCTTACCGATTTTCCCAGCACTTTTATTATCAATGGCGATAACTGCTTGCTTAGGAATGCTGATTGAACGATTGGCGTACAAGCCGTTGAGACACGCGCCGCGAATTTCGCTTTTAATAACGGCAATCGGCGTATCATTTTTTCTTGAGTACGCGGGAATGTATTTCGTCACGCCAACGCCGCGAACATTTCCTGAAACAGGCTTGAACTTTTCATTCAACATTGCAGGCTTTGTCATAAACGGTCAACAAATGATGATTTTCAGCATAACAATAATTTTAATGGCGCTTTTAACGTACATTGTACAGAAAACGAAGTTGGGCAAGGCAATGAGGGCGGCAAGTTTTGACACGGAAACCGCGCAGTTAATGGGAATTGATTCAGACCGCGTAATTTCAATGACGTTTTGCATAGGCTCAGCATTAGCGGCGGCGGCAGGAGTTTTAGTCGGCGTTTATTACAACACGATTGATCCACTTATGGGAATTATGCCAGGCTTGAAAGCATTTGTAGCGGCGGTACTTGGCGGCATTGGAATTTTGCCAGGCGCAGTTGTCGGCGGAATAATTTTAGGCGTGATTGAAGCGTTAGTAGCAGGTTTTATTTCATCAACATTTCGTGACGCGGCGGCATTTGCAATTTTGATTTTGGTATTGCTGATTAAACCGTCGGGACTTTTCGGCAAAAATACAAATGAAAAAGTTTAATTCAATTAGGAATTATGAATGCGTAATTCGTAATTATTTATCCTACAAGCTAACACCTAAAACATAGAAGGGAGTTATTCTGTGAACGCGATTAGAAAATGGGATTTGAAAATGTTAATCTTCGGGCTGTTAGTGTACGCCGTCTTGCAAGGAATGATTAGCGGCGGAGTTATCGGCTCGTTTTGGCAACTGAACATAATTTTAATTTGCGTCAACGTCATAATGGCGGCAAGCTTAAATTTAATTAACGGCTACACTGGGCAATTTTCACTTGGTCACGCGGGATTTATGGCAATCGGCGCATACGTCGGCGTTGTAGCTACGACAAATTTTCATCTGCCGTTAATTTGCGCGTTGATACTTGGAGCAATCTGCGCGGGTGCATTAGGATTTTTAATTGGACTGCCAACACTTAGACTGCGCGGCGACTACTTAGCCATTGCAACGTTGGGATTGAGTGAAATTATTCGTATCGTCATCATGAACATTGAATACGTTGGCGGCGCGGCTGGATTCAAAGGCATTCAGCACTTAACAAATTTTACGTGGGTTTACTTCGTCATGCTCGTGACTTTATTTTTCGTGAAAAATTTTGTGAACTCCTCACACGGTCGCGCTTGTATTGCTGTACGTGAAAATGAAATTGCGGCGGAGGCAATGGGCGTCAACACTACGCGCTATAAAGTTATGGCGTTCACGATTGGCGCGGCATTTGCAGGAGTTGCTGGTGGACTTTTCGCACACCAATTTTATTTAATCAGCCCAAATTCATTTAACTTCCTAGCGTCATTCAACTATTTAATAATGGTCGTACTCGGCGGTATGGGATCGATAACTGGTTCAATCGCAGGCGCATTCGTTGTAACGTTCATATCGGCGGCGCTGGCGTCATTCCCTGAAGTTCGTATGATAATTTACGCGCTGGCTTTAATCCTGCTGATGTTCTACCGTCCACAAGGTTTATTCGGCTATATGGAAGTCACGAACTTTGCGCCGATTAAAAAATTTTTAGGCGGCAAAAATTAAGGAGGGCGATTTAAATGGCGAATACAAATAAACCGCTCCTTAA
>JAFSUE010000254.1 GCA_017445435.1 Selenomonadaceae bacterium
TACAATCCAACATAACATAAAAAATTTTTCCGATTTACAAGTTGACGTTGGATAATTTGACAGATATAATTCAGATGTATTCATTTTTTATTTTGGACGGTACGTGAATTTTTTGGTCAATCAAATGTAAAGTTGGAATTATTTTTCGTTGTGTGCAAAAAAATTCGCAAGCCGTCAAGCAGTATGTTTTTTTATATGTTAAGGAGGTTATCTAGATGAAAAACATACGCATCAGTAGCCCGCTTAACGGTACGTTGATCCCATTAAATGAGGTCGACGATCCCGTATTTGGCGGCGGCGCAATGGGGCGTGGTGCGGCAGTAAAGAATCCTGAAGGGAAAGTTTACGCGCCGTTCGACGGAGAAATTACCGTTTTCTTCCCAACTCATCACGCTATCGGGCTTAAATCCAATGACGGAATTGAACTTTTAATTCACGTCGGCATGGATACTGTCAAGCTCAACGGTGAATGTTTTTCGCCAAAAGCAGAGGCGGGTGACAAAGTTAAACGCGGACAACTTTTGTTGGAGTTCGACCCCAAAGGTATCACTAAGGCTGGTTATCAAACTACAACGCCTGTTGTCGTCACCAATCATCAAGATTTCGGCGACATTACCTTTGAATTGAACAATCAATCCATTACTGCAAAAGCTCCTGCTGAAGACGCTTCTGCTTCTGCTGGTCCAGTTGAAGATGACGACGTAATTAAACAGTTTGCAGGCTTGCCAGATGCAGAACGTGTTGCTAAGTCAATCATGCACTATGTCGGCGGTCCTGACAACGTACGTACTGCTGAACACTGCGCGACGCGTCTTCGCCTTATCGTCAACGATAAATCAAAGATTCAAGAAAAGAAAATTGAGAATATCGACGGCGTTAAAGGTCAATTCTTCGCGGCGCAACAGTATCAAATTATCTGCGGTACTGGTTTTGTTGATAAAGTTACGGAAGAATTTATCAAGCTGAAACCTTCACTTGCTGGCGGCGGCGGTAAAGAGGCTGCCTACGCTGAAATGAGTTTAGTACAGAAAATTTCACGTACACTCGGCGACGTTTTCGTACCAATCATTCCAGTCCTTGTTGCAACAGGTCTTTTCATGGGTCTTCGTGGCGCTATGCTGTCACTCGGTAGCGAATGGGATCCTACATTCTTATTGATGACGCAGGTATTGACTGATACAGCGTTTGCATTTTTACCTGCACTTGTTTGTTGGTCGACGATGAATAAATTCGGCGGCACTGCAGTTATTGGTATTGTTTTAGGTTTAATGTTAGTTTTCCCTGGTTTGCCTAACGCTTACGCAGTCGGTGGCGCGGCAAATGAACTTGCTGAAAAAGGTTTAACTTGGGTTGAAGCATACGCAATGCCTGAATACGCTGGCAAAGTTCCGATTCCGTTGGATTTAGGGTTTGTAACTATCCCGCTTGTCGGCTATCAAGGTTCAGTATTACCAGCACTCGTACTTGGTATTTTTGCGGCTAAACTGCAACATTGGCTGAAAACTTTCATTCCTGATATGATTGACTTGATTGTCACGCCGTTCCTCACGTTGACAATTTCAATGGCGCTTGGTTTCTTGGTAGTTGGACCTATCATGCACGGTCTTGAACAAGTCGTTTTCGGCGCTGTACAATCATTCTTAGGCATTCCAGTTCTTGGCGGTCTCGTCATTGGTGGTTTGCAACAAGCTATCGTCGTATTTGGTGTTCACCACGTCTTCAGTGCATTGGAAATTTATCTTCTCTCGACGCAAGGTTCTGACCCATTCAACGCTATTATCACTTGCGCAACGATTGCACAAGGTGGCGCGGCATTGGCAGTTTCCCTTAAGACGCAAGATCCTAAAAAACGTGCGCTGTACATTTCCTCAACAGTTCCTGCATTCTTGGGAATTACCGAACCTGCAATTTTCGGTATCAACCTCCGTCTCTTAAAGCCATTCGTATTTGGTTGCTGTGGCGGTGCAGTCGGTGGCGCATTGTCAAGCTTTATGGGACTTGCTGGTACTGGTATGGGCATCACAGTTTTACCTGGTATGTTGCTCTACATGAATGGACAGATTCTGCAGTACATTATAGTCAACGTAATTGCTTGTGCCGTAGGTTTTGCGCTTACGTACATGCTCTTCAAAACTGAAGAATAGTTTTAAGCGGCGAGCATTTAAAAACTTTTCGCTAAACGTATAAAAATTTTAGCCGTTACAAAATGTAGCGGCTATTTTTTTATTATTCTTTAACAACGGATTAGGACGTGTTGAATAACTAAGTGCTGAATATTTCAAGCTAAAAACTAAAGGTAATCAGCGACATTTCAAGCGCCTTGCGGAGTTGGACGCGTGGAACACAATGACGCGGCGTAATGTTTAAACTACTAACTACTGACTACTAACTAAATTTGCGCCAAAAGAAAAAGTA
>JAFSUE010000255.1 GCA_017445435.1 Selenomonadaceae bacterium
AACAAAAATTCCGTTGGCAAAGTCGCTAACGTCGAATGAAACAAATCTTTCTTCGTAACGCGAACGGTTGAACGCTACAAGGTACGCATCGTTTTTCGCCTCTTGGTCGAATACGTCGCGTCCATTACGAATTACGCGGGCATATGCAACAATGTCATCATACGAAGGCAACGGCAAAAATTCGCCAGTACGCAAAACTATATTTTCATTGCGGACGGCAATATATTTTTTGTACGTTTCGCGTAATTCAGCGTCGCCATTTTCCCAATCATAAGGTCTGCGATTCGACGGGTCTTTAAATCCTTGCAAGCCAATTTCGTCGCCGTAGTAAACGCAGGGGACGCCTGGATAGGTCATTTGCCACAATGCCGCCATTTTCAGCCGCGCTTTACCAAGTTTTTCTGCCTCCGCGTCAAGCTTAAAGTTCACCTGTTCAGTTTCCGTCATTTGAGGATTAAACGGCGCTTCACCGAAAACTGTTACTGGGCGCAAAATGTCATGGCTAGCAATTAAATTCATCGTCGCATGGAAATTTTCTTTAGGGTAATTTTCACGCAAACTTTCAAGTCGACGCATACAAGTTCGACCGTCAATCTTGCCCAAAATAAAATCAAAAATATGTTCACGGAATGGATAGTTCATTGACGAATCCATTTCGTAACCGCAGAAATATTGACGCTGGACGCCGTAAGCAATTTTATTCGACGCGTCCTCCCAAACTTCGCCAATCATTACGGCATCGGGATTTATTTTTTTCAATTCCGCGTAAAAAGCTTGTGCAAATTCGGCGGGAAGTTCATCAATTACATCAAGACGCCAACCTGCAATTCCGTCACGCATCCAATGATGAAGTACGCTGTCACTGTTGCGAATTATAAAATCCATGTAAGACGGCGTTTCTTCCTTGACATTCGGCAAGTTCGCGAAGTTCCACCAACTTTCATAGTCATTCGGGAAATTGCGGAAAATGTACCAGTCATGATACGGTGAATTGTGCGATTGATAAGCGCCGACTGAATTATAATTGCCGTAACGGTTAAAGTAAATTGAATCGCTGCCCGTGTGACTGAATACGCCGTCAAGAATTATAGAAATTCCCTTAGCCCGCGCAGTTTCAACTAAATGTTTGAAGTCATCCTCCGTGCCAAGTGTCACGTCGATTTTATGATAGTCGCCCGTGTCGTAGTGATGATTGCTTTCTGATTCAAAAATCGGATTGAGATAAATTACTGAAATTCCCAATTCCTTGAGATAATCCAGCTTACTTTCAATGCCGCGCAGATTTCCGCCGTAATAATCATAGCTTAAAACTTCCTGCGTCTTAGGATCGCGATGATAAAAAGGATTATCTTTCCAGCTAGCATGATAAACTGCCTTGCGCTTTTCGATAATTTCATTTCCTTCGCGGTAAAATCTGTCGGGGAAAATTTGATACATTACCGTATGTTTAAACCAGTCAGGAGTTTTAGCGCCTTTCTTGTAAACGGTAATTTGAAAGGCGGGCGGCGCGTAGTCGTAGTAAAGCTGTCCAATGCCGCCAAGTTGTTCAGGATTGTTGCCGTAATAATACGTTCTGTCCGCAACGATTATGAAATAATACCAAACTAAGCCGCCATTCGCTGGCATTTTCACTTCCAACGAATAAAATTTTTCATAAGCTTCTGCGCTATCCTGCGTCGTAAGATTCGACCAATTTTCCGTACCGTCAGCCCAAGTGTGCAGTAAAACTTGCTTTATTGTTTCATGCGATTTAATACGAAGTCCAAGCCTAACGGTACTTCCAGCCTCCGCCGCACCAACTGTCGACCGATAATAAATATTTTGTGAATTGTGTTCGACGTTAGAATTGTCCATAAATCCAACCCCTTTCAATTATCTGTGGTAGTCAATTATTAAAAGCCTTTAAAAAATTTAATTGTTCTTCCAGATGAAAATACCTATCCCATAATGCAGGATCGTGTTTTGGTACGTTTCTTCTCATTTCAAACAAAAATTGTTGCATAATGTTTATGCAGGCATTACGAATATCCTTTGTTACAGGATAATCCAACGGCAAAATATTAGGCAATTCGCTGAATAAAAGTTTTAAATCAGAAATTTGAACACCTGTCTGCAAAGTTTTATATATAGCATTAAGCGCGACTTCTTCAAAAAAATTTCCTGTCTTATCGTCCAAAAATTTTTCCTTAAAGTATGAACTAATTTTTCGGCAAGTTAAAAAAGTTTCCATTTTTCCTTCAAAAAGACTCATGGGAATATTTTGGGGAAGTAGCAACGCTAGATTTAAGATTAAAGCACTGTATATTTTATTGTAGTTAATTTTTTTACGCGGCGCTAATGTTGCAAGAATAGCGTTGTCCATACCCCCCCCCCTTGTGGGATTAGCGCGGATTGACGATCTGCGCGGTATTTTAAAATACTGTCATCTATAACGGTGCAGTTTTTGTCTAAATTAGTGCAAGTTTTTTCTGGTGTTGTCCTTACTCTAGACGTGTAAATTCCGTCGCCGCGTTTACCTTTATCCATATATTCTTCGTAAGATTTAGTGACGTAGTGATTGATAACAATTTTTTTGTTAGTAGCTGGTTTATTAAAACCTTGACCAGGCGGTAAAGGTACGCCATCGCCATTAATCGCTAAGAATCCGTCGTGGTAGTACATATAGTGGGGGCTACCAAAATAACTTATTCTGCGCGGGTTGACAATATTTTTGATTACGGTTTCATAGTTTTCTGGTGCACGATAAGTAAATCTTTCTAAGACGCCACGAGTATAATCAGCCTTTTTATGCCCGCTTGGACCGAAATAATTCCAGTTAATAGCCAAACCGCCAGCGTAAGGTTTATCGGCTAAAACTTCGTCAACCACTTCAATTATACTGCGGTTACTTTGTGGGAAAATAAATTCATCGCCGTCAATGAAAGCAATGTAGCGGCAAAGAAATTTAAATCGTCGCATTGCGTCATTGTATGCGGGAAATTGCGGCGAAGTTCCAGGAAAAAATGTGTACGTGACAAGCCCCGCGTCAATGTACGGCTTAAGAATTTCTTTTTGATTGTCGGGACTTTCATTGTCATAGATAAAAAAATGATCGACTCCCGCCAATAAATGATAATCTAGCCATTCTTTAATGTACGGACCTTCGCATTTCATAATCGACACGACGGCTAAATCGTACAAGAATAAATTTTTGTCAACGCTCAAAATTTTATCCCCCTTCCTTAATCAACTTAAAACTTTTTAACTTTATTATCACATTATTTTCTTTTAAAAGCAAGGGTAAACGTTTTACGGCATAAAAAAAGCGCCGATTCGACGCCCAAATTTTCTGCCTCTAAAAAATTTTTTCATTCAAAATTTTCAGCGCCTATTGCTCCAATTCGTAAGCTTCAAAACGTTCAATTCACCGCCAATACTAACGAACGATGAATTCGGATAATTTTTTGAACATATTAAATTTTATCAATACGCCTCAAACAAATTAACGAAAGATTTTCTCACGTTTTATTTCGTACAAACAATTTCTAAGGTGTGTTAATTAATTTTAAATTTTTATTTTTTAAACTACTTTTCTTTTGGCACAAAAGAAAAGTAGCAAAAGAAAATATTGCGGCACTTTTTCTAATTTAGAATTAAGAATTGATAATTCTACATTCTGAATTCTAAATTCCGCGTAGCAGTTGCGGTGCTAGGAATGCCGCTTTATTACCACCATTTTTTCTACGTTGAATTTACTACTCAATTATTCAACACAACCTAATCAATCGAAATTAATTCATAATTTTTATTTCCCATATGCAATTCGTCCATTGCTGAAAGTTGCCGCAGACCTTCGCGACTTTCAATTCTTTCGCGCAAATCTTTACTATCAGGCGCGGCGTAAACTAAATCGATTGACGCTTGATCAATCGCCAAAATATCCGTCGACGCCAACGCGCCAATATCCGCCATTGTAGGTTCAGCCGCTGAAGTTCCCGCGCAGTCACAATCAACGCTCATTCGGCGCATAACGTTAATGAACGTGATATTTTTGCCGAAGTGATCACAAATTGCCTTGCCGCTATCCGCCATTAACTCCATAAACAAGCCGCCTAAAACCCACTTCCCATAATCTTTGACGCCATGAACTTGCAACTTTCCTAAATCGCCTGACGCGCAACCGATAGCAATATTTTTCAGACTGCCGCCGAATCCGCCCATTGCGTGACCTTTGAAGTGCGTTAAAACTACAAGCGAATCGTAATTTGCAAGGTGACTTCCCATAGCAACTTCTTTCAAGTGCAAGCCGCCGTTGACTGGAAAGTTGACAGAGCCTTCTTCGTCAATAATGTCAATCGGTGCAAAGTCCCAGCCGTTAATCTTCAAAGTTTCACGATGCCGCGCAGTTGTTGATCTTGCGCCGCCGTAAGCAACATTCGCTTCAATAATCGTGGAATTTGGAATGTGCGCTTGAAACGGCTTGACCATTGACGGCGGAATAATATTCGGTCCGTGCGGTTCGCCGCTGTGAAGTTTAATTGCAACTTTGCCAGAAATATCGGCGTTGACTTTGTCGTAAAGTTGGATTAAATGTTCGGCGTCAATATTTTTTGTGAAATAAACTTTAGCTTTTTCGCCAGCAACTTTTTCCGCCGCGTCAGCAGATGAATTAACTGCCGCAGACTTTGCCTCGCCGCAACCTGCAGTAAGTCCTGCCAGTCCGAAAAGTCCAGCGCCGACTGCCGTGACGCCCGCCATTTTCACAAAATGCCTACGTGTCAATTTCATAATATCACTTCCAAAAAAATTTTATAAAAAAATTCAAGACCCGTTAGAAAATTTCCTTCGTGTCCTGTAAAAAAATTTTTATAAAATTTTATTTCAAACTTTCAAGCCAGCGTTTAACTTCAACTTCAGAATTTTTAGCGTCTGCGCCGTGAATTGAAATTCCCTTGACAATTTCTGCAGACGGACAAATTTTTTTCAAATAGCTAATACTGCCGCCGAAGCCGCTACCCTCATGAGTGGTGAAGGCGATAATTTTTTTGCCGCTGAAATCGTAATGTTCAAGGAAAGTCGCAACTGCCATAGGCGGCGCTCCCCACCAGCAAGGATAGCCTAAAAAAATTGTGTCGTAGGAGGAAAGGTCGTCAAGATAATTTTTAAGTTCAGGACGCGCCTTTTGCTGAAGTTCAACTTTTGCAATTTCGGTACATTCGGTGTAGTCGACAGGATAATCTTTCACCGTGTCAATTTCAAAAAGATCGCCGCCGATTTTTTTCTGAATAAATTCCGCGATAATTTCAGTATTACCTTTAGCAAGATTTTTTATCGCGCCGCTAACATAATTTTGACCTTTGCGCGAATAGTAAGCGATTAAAATTTTTGCCATAATTATTTTGAACCTTCCTTCTATTTGAGCCGTAAAATTTTATTTGTTCATCAAGCCAAGAGATTGAAACAGCCCCATTAAACCCTGTGCGGCAACGTCTTTGATAATTTTGCCTTCGTCGTTGAAATAGTAAAAATTCATACAGCTAAAAGAAAATTTTTTACCACTGGCTGGAAAGTTCATAAAAGCGCCGTCGTGAGTTCCCGAACAAATCCAACTTACGGCGACTTTATTTTCTTCTGCCGCCATATCGACAATTTCCCAATGAATATTGGAAAAACTTTTGCGCATAAATTCGACGACTGAAAGATAACCAGCGCCGCCGTAAAGTTTCTCTGCTGAAGTCAAGCTGGCAAATTCCGCCTTTGAATCAATCAATTCATCTGCAAGAATTTTATCATTAGTATTGATACAAGTTTTAAAGCGTTCAATATTTTTTTTATTGCGTTCAACGTTATTCAAAAAAATTTTCCTCCATTCACTCATAAATTTTATGCCCCGCGCAGAATTATATCTTTTTGAGCTACAGAATACCAGAAAAAATTTAATAAAAAAAAGTTGCACTTGATTTAATATTTCAATTGCAACTTTTTTTGTTATCTTTTTATTTTACACATCTTTTTTTAATACGATGCGAATATGATTCAACATTTGATTCATATTGACTTTTTTTCCGAAAAGCTTGTATTCGTGCGATTGTCTGAATAAATTTTCGTACCTTTAAAAGCTATTGCACCAGATTTGCCGTTAAGATTCATAAGATATTTTTGAAGTTCCTTTGCGGCGTCTTCCTCATAACCTGCAACAAGCGGCGTATCAGGTTTATAATAACCTCTGTCGCGTAATTCGGAAAGAAAATTAATACATTCAGCGCCGTTGCCGCCAGTCACGTTGTCAAGCTGATTCATATTCATAAGTTCAGAATTTTTTTCATTCATTAAATTATCCTCCGAAATTATTATTTAGTACGGCTTTTTTGAATCTGTTTCATAATCTTAATGGCTTTGTCCATGTCGACTTTCTGTCCCTTGTACGTATAAATATTTCCGCGCTTATCACCGTCGCCATAAAAAATTCTGCCGTGAAATCCATAGTCCTTCAAAATGCTTGCCAATTCTTTAGCGGCTTCCTTTTCATTGCCGAAGACTAAAGAAGTTTTTACGTCCGCTAAGCCTTCCGAAGAAATTTGTTGCAACATATTTATACATTCGGCGCCAGTTCCACCTGCAACCAATTCCAATTCATCGTCACTCATTTGTTCCAAAATTTCATTTGCCATTATTTTTTCTCCTTTAACTGTATTTTTTCAAATAGTTTACCAATTCATCTTCGCTGATAATTCGCGGATTTGCCCTGTAACCGCAGATATAGTACACGTTCGGGCGATTGTCATCAAAAATCATACCCGCTAAATGCCGACGACTGCCTTTTGCACTTTCTTTATTATTAAAATCCTTGATTATTTGTTTCAATTCTTCAGCCGCTTCAGATTCATAACCCGCAACCAACGGCGTTTTAATTTTAAAGCCGAGATCTTTTAACTGACTTAAAACGCCAATGCACTGTATACCCGAGCCACCGACAACGTTTTCCAATTCAGCGTCTTTTATCAATTCATTCATTTTCGTCACCATAATTTATTTGCCAAGTTTTTTTGCAAGATTTTTAACAAATTCATCTTCGCTTATAACTTTGTCGTCTAATTTGTAAACATTGGCGCGTTTGTCGTGATAAAATTCGCATCCAGAAAAGTTAAACTTATTGTTAGCATCAGCGACAAATTTATAATTACAATCTCCGCCGCCTGTACCTGTAAAACCTGCTAGCCCATAAAGTTCAGATACTGCCTTTTCTTCATTGCCAGCAACTAGCGGCGTTTTAATATCGACGCCCAAATTTTTTAATTGACTCAAAATCCCAATGCACTGTACGCCAGTTCCACCAACAACGTTTTCTAATTCAGCGTCGCTAATTGTTTCATCAAAAAATTTCACGTTCATTGTTGCGTACCTTTAGATTTAAAATTCAATCGTATCGTCGGATGAACCCATAATTTTAATTGCGTCTTGCATTGTAACTGATTTGCCGTTGTGATAGTAGCTATTCTTTTTGTAAGGATTAAAGTACAATTTAGTTTGGCTATCGAAACCGTATCCGATTAAAATATCTTTGAGACGTTGCGCCGCCGCCTTGTGGTTACCTTTGAAAGCCGCCTTTATCGCGTCAACTGAATTGTCAGCGCCTGGTACGTCAGCCAAATTATTTTTCTTAATTTCTGCCAAGAAGGCGTAATTTTCATCAATGTTGCCGCCAGCAATTTCTTCTAATTCTTCATCAGTCATCAATTCGTGCAAACTATCTTTCATTATATAATTCTCCTTTTTCAAATTACTTTCTATTCTTAGATTGTGCAATAATATAATTTACAACTTCATCTTGCGTTGCAATATCTTCGACGACTTGTCCGCCGATATTTCTTTTAAGGTAATAAATATTGTCGTATTTGGAATCGATAATGCAGGGGACGCCGTAATCTTTAAGGATAGCCTCAACTACCATTGCGTGCATTCCCTTACCTTCGACGTGTTCAACATATTTTTGAGTAATGCCCGCTTTTTCAAGGCATTAAACAGACTTTCGGACTCCGCATCAGTGCCGCCTGCAACTGCGTCCAATTCTTCGTCATTCATAACATCATTTTCGTATTTAACAATCATTTTATAATCTCCTTATACGCAAGTTTCCTCTTCCCATTTTTCTTTAACAATCTTCATAACTTCCGAGCCTTTAATTTGGCTTAAACTTCCAAAGTCATTTTTCTTGAAGTATTCATTTTCCATTAACAAACTAAGTTCCGCGTGAATGCCGTATTTTGTCAAAATCTTTCCGCACAATTTTTTTGCGCCTTCAGCGTCACCACTCCATTTAGTAAGGGTGTACTTTTCGGGAATATCCATTCCCATACGTCTCCAGACAGTCAACATATTTTTAATTTGATTTAAAGTTGCGCCTTGAACTTGATCCAATTCAGCGTCATTCATTTGTTCTGCAATTAAGCGGTCATCGTGTTTAAGTTCCATAAATTTTTATTCTCCTTATCAATCGGGTAAACTTTGAATCCATTTTTCTAAACGCTTAATGCCAGCTTCGAAAGCACAACGTACTTTCGGGTTTGCAATCAATTTCGACGCTGGAACACTCAAGCACGCTACCATTGTAGGTTCTCCAGCCTTTCTTGCACCTACGATTATTGAACGAATCGAATCAATATGCGAAGAAAAGGATTGAATAAGTGACATTGCCTTTTCTCTGTCGTTGAGTTGCTGATATTCATCAGATTTAATGTTATGAATTACATCACCGACAACGGCAAGCGCGGCTTTTTTTGCGATCCAGCCGATTAATCCGCCGTTTACTTGATCCAATTCAGCGTCGCTCATGACGTAGTCTTTGTTGGTCGTCACTAAGTCTGTTTTAATCAAAATTTTTCCTCCTAATTTTTAAATATATTCTTTCGGGTCAACATTTTTTCTGCCGCTAAGATAAATCATATTTAATTGCGCCTGCGCGGGTACTTTTAAAACTTTCCGCCTCTTTCGGCAAGGTGTACGAATTAAGTTTTGAGCCTTTAACTGAAACTTGCACGTCTATACCGTTCCAAATATCTTCGGCAACTGCACGGAATTCGTCAAAGTTATCAGCGTTTATTACGTTCGGCAAAGCTTTTGTATAGTAGCCCAGCCGCTTGAAAAGTTTTAAATCTTTTTCAATTTCCGTATAATTTCCGCCTACAATCACGTCAAGTTCTTCGTCAGTCATTGGTGTGCAATCAACAAATCTTTTCAAAATTGCCACCTACTTTTTAGATTAGAGATAATTTTTAGGGCTAATACTTCTGCCGCTGTTAGCAATCGCGTAATTTATAGCGGATTTACGGTTATTCGCATATTTGCTAGGATTTTCGCCGTCAATTTTGTAGCCGTTAAGTTTGCCTTCGTTAGGGTCGAAAGATACGCCGTCGCCCGTATTTTTCCAAAGGTCTGTAAGTATCGCCGAATATTCCGCAAAGTTTTTAGTGTTGATAACGTTCGGTATAGGTCCGTCGTAACGTCCAAGTGTCTTGAAAAGTTTTAAATCCTTTTCCATTTCTACGTAGTTACCACCAGAGACACCGTCGAGTTCTTCCATTGACATCATTTCAAAATCTTTCATTTGTTCCATTCC